>JAJDES010000020.1 GCA_029259675.1 Planctomycetota bacterium | reverse complement strand
GGTGGCACCACCGAAGGCCCGCTGTCCTTCATCAAGGTCTTTTCGAAAGCCACCGATGCCATTCAACAGGGCGCGTTCAGGCGCGGTGCCAACATGGGCATCCTGCGCATCGACCACCCCGATGTGATGGACTTCATCGTCTTCAAGGACGATTTGAAGACCGTCACCAACTACAACATCTCGGTCGCGATCACGAACCGCTTCCTCGACGAGCTGAAGGCCAATCCGGAAACCGTGCACGAGGTTCAAAACCCGCGCAGCAAGGTTTGGCGCAAGTTGGAGAAGGTGGACGCCGAGGGCCAGGCCACGGGCGACTTTTGGACCGTGGGCGAAATTTGGGACAAGATCATTGAGCACGCTCACTCCACAGGTGAGCCGGGCGTGGTCTTCCTCGATCGCATCAACGAGAAGAACCCGATTAAAAACGTCGGCCTGATCGAAGCGACCAACCCCTGCGGCGAACAGCCCCTGCACCCCTACGACTCCTGCAACCTGGGATCGATCAACCTGGGGCTATTCGTTGAAGAGAAAGACGGAGAGCCCAGCTTCAATTGGGACGAGTTCAAGGCTGTGATCCACTCGACCACGCGCTTCCTCGACAACGTAATCGATGCCAACCGCTACCCGTTGCCGCAAATCGACCAAATGTCGAAGACGACGCGGCGCATCGGCTTGGGTGTGATGGGTTTTGCCGATTCGCTTTACAAGCTCGGCATTCCTTACAACTCCGAGGAAGGTTGCACCATGGGTGAAGAGGTGATGCGCGTGCTCAATGATGAGTCGCACCTCGCCAGCGAGCTCTTGGCTGAAGAGCGCGGTGTGTTCCCCGCTTGGGAGGGATCGGATTGGGAGCAACTGGGACGCAAGTTGCGCAACTCCTACACCACGACAGTCGCACCGACCGGCACGATCTCAATCATTGCCGATTGCTCGGGCGGAATTGAGCCGATGTTCAGCTTGGCCTTCATTCGCCAGGTGATGAAGGACTCCAACGGAGTTCCCACCACCATGCGCGAGGTCAACTACGTCTTTGAGGGAGTCGCCAGTGAAGAGGGCTACCTGAGTGACGAGTTGATCGAAGACATCGTTACGCAGGGGACCCTGCAGTACTCGGACGGTGTTCCCGAAGCTCACAAAAAGGTCTTCGTTACCGCACACGACATTACGCCCCAGTGGCACATGCGCATGCAGGCGGCCTTCCAACGGCACTGCGACTCCTCCATCTCGAAGACAATCAACTTCCCGCACGACGCGACGGTTGATGACGTGCGCGAGATCTACGAGTTGGCCGTTGAATCGGACGTGAAGGGTGTCACGGTTTACCGCGATGGTTGCCGTGCGATGCAGCCCATGGCGCTCAAGGAATCTCCCGCGCCCGAAGCGGCAGCAGCTCCGGCGGCAGCAGCTCCGGCGGCAGTTCCCGCCGCTACGCCGGTGGACCCCTTTGCCATGGATCCGGCACCGGTCAAATTGCCGGAAATCATGCCGTCCCTGCGAATCCGACAGATGACGCCCTTCGGCACTATGCACGTGAAGGTCTCCGTTGACCCCGTTTCGGATCGCGAACGCGAAGTCTTTGCTCAGTTGGGCAAGGGCGGCGACGTTGCAAACTCGGACCTGGAAGCCATTTGTCGTTTGCTCAGTCTTTGGCTGCGCTCAAACGGCAGTTTGGAGAAGGCGCTCAGTCAACTCGACGGCATCGGCTCCAGCATGACGGTTCCCACCAAGGACGGACGCATCATGTCCCTGGCCGACGGTTTGGCGCGCGCCTTGAACCGCTACTTGCAAGCCAAGAAGGAGCACGGGCTCGAGGGCTTGCTGCTCGGTCGCGCCGGGGTGGATACGCCGGTTGCACAAAAGGCGACCGGGAAAGCCGGTCCGCGAAATGTGTCGCAATACAAGTTGAAGTGCCCGGGTTGCGGTTCCAACCTGGCCTTCGAGGAGGGTTGCGCCAAGTGCTATGGCTGTGGATACAGTCAGTGCTAAGTGGGGCAATGCTGAAGCGTCATTGCTAGTGGGCTAAGGCCGCTGAACGCGCACAACGGGCTTGCTTGAGCCGGGGCGCGGATCCAACAAGAAACAGCGCGTGCTGCATAGGCGGCACGCGCTGTTTTTCTGTTCGTCCGGTTGCGAGAGTCGTCGCTTCCCAGCTGGGCTTACTTCTCGCGATTCTTGAGCAGCTCGATTGCGGCCAACGGGAACTGCTCACCGTCGCTCTCTTCGACCTTGGCCCAAACGAAGCGCGTGCCCTCGCTTGTGCGAATCGTCATTTCATCGGCGAAGAATTCGACATCGTACTCGCGTACGGAGCCTTCGATTTCAAAGTCGACGAAACCGCTCATGTTGGATGAGCTGATGATCGTTGAGGTTTGCAGCTTGCCGAAGGGGCCGATGCGGTAGTTGTGAATTCCAGATTGGAACAACGGGAAGTCCTGGTAATTGAGGGGGTCGAGTTCCAATCCCTGCAGACTGATTGCGAAGAAGCCGCGGGAAAAGACGGCAAAACCGTCAAGCTGGACACTGCTTCCAGCGGGCGCCTGATCGTCAATGTACTGAATCAGATTCCAACCACCCTCGAGGCCCTTCTCCAACATCTCGCGCTGCTGCTTGCGGTTCTGCAACCAAGCGGGAGTGATGTCATCTTTGTCCGTTGCATCCTCTTGCGCCTCGTCGGATCCGGTTTCTTGTCCGGGGGTCGGTGCCGGAGCCCATACGGTTCGCACCAAGGGCAGGGGGCTGGCCAAGAGCAGCATTAAAGCGACCGGGCGAATGCTCATGGGAATCGAAGTTTGGTTCAGCGTGCGAACTCCCATCCGCTGTCGCCGCAGGTAAGGCCTAGGTGGGATCCCAAGTTCCCGCTCAAATGGACCGTCGAGTCGATCTGAATTGGGAGGAGGGCCTGGGGTCCACGCAGGGCCCCGTGTGGCCCCACATTCTCAATCATAGCCTGCCGGCGGCCCCGCGCCCATTCGGTGGCCAAGTTGGGGATGCGGGCCGCCGGCGGCCATTTCCGTTGTCACGTTGCTCGTCCGCTGCGTAGCAGGAGTCTCGAACCGCGTGCGAGTGTATCCTCGCCCTATTGCCTAAGGTCCCCGCCAACGCCCTGGGGCCTCCGCTGAGCTTCCAGAAGAGATGGATACCGACCCCGCCCACGGAGTCACCGCCGTCAGTTGCCAAGGAATTCATGAGTAGCGCCACCAAACCCATCCGGAACGCCGGGCCTGCACGTCGGGCCAGCTCACTGTTCGCGTATAGATTGTGGCTGTTGCCCACCTTGCTGGCCCTCATCTCCAGCACACTTAGCGCGCAATTCGCTCCAGCGTTCGGCACCTCCAAAGCGAAGAATCCGGCCAGCGCGAAACTCTTCGCCCGCGAAGAGGGAGGCTTGCTGCGTGTGGTATTGAAGGTGGAAATCGAGAGCGGTTGGCACCTTTATCACAACGAGCTCGGCAACCCCGACGCGATCGGAAAACCGACGACGGTTCGGCTTGGCGATGCCGGCGTCGAAGTTTGGAGCGAGTTGCGTTTCTCGGAGCCCGAAAAGTTGGAGCAAGCCGGCTTGGGCACTTGGATCTTCGGTCACGGCGGCGAGATGTTGGTTTACGCCGCCGGTCGGCTTGCAGAGGGCGGCAAGCTCGAAGATCTGACGGCTAAGATCGACGGACAAACGTGCGAGGACAGTGGCGTTTGCTTGCTCTACGAGGAGCAGCTCAAATTTGCCGGCGAAGGTGCAGACGTGCTCTTTGCGACTTTCCCCGAGGATTTGCGCATCGATTCACCGGGCGAGACGGAGCCTGGCGACGCGAAGTCATTCAGCAGCTTGCCCGATGAATTGAGTGCCGGTTCTGCGGATTCGACACTTTTCATTCGCCAGACCGGCGAGCGCGTCGAGCTTGCGATTGAAGTGGTCATTGAGCCCGGTTGGCACCTCTACCACAAGGATCTCGGCCATCCCGATGCCATCGGCAAGGCAACGACGGTTTCGATTGAGGCGGATGGTATTGAGTTCAGTGATGTGAGCTTTCCGGAGCCTCACAAGGTCGACCAACCGATGTGGGATGCTTGGATCTACAGCCACTCAGGTCGGATCTATCTGACTGCGACGGGCGTCGCTGCGAGCGGAGCCAATGCTGCCGCCACGGTCGTTCGCATGGACGGGCTCACGTGCAGCGATGAGAGCGGAACCTGTGTGCCCTACAGGGAGGTGCTCTATCCGCGCGGCGATGGTCCGGCCGAAGCCTTCGCCGGATTTGCATCCAGCATGGATCAGACCCAAGGCGCCGGCTCGGATGATGGCTCTACGGGATCGAGCCACGGAGGAGATGGCGCCGGTGCGGAGGCAAGCAGCGGTGACGGCAAGAGTTCTCCGCTCGGCAATTCGGACGATGGCGAAGAGGGGGACATCCTGGGCTTCTTGGGCCTGGCGGTTTTCTGGGGCTTGGTGACTTTGCTGATGCCTTGTACTTATCCGATGATCCCGATCACGATCAGCTTCTTCACGAAGCAGGCGGAGCAGCGCGAAGGCAGTCCGCTGCCCTTGGCCTTGGCCTACGGGGGCGGCATCGTCGGGATTTTCATTGCGATAGGCGTGACCGTCGGCCCGACGATTCAGAGCTTTGCCAACCAGCCGCTGTTCAACTTGGCCGTCGGCTTCATGTTTGTGTTCTTCGCCCTCACGCTCTTCGGCTGGATCAACTTGCAACCGCCGCGATTTTTGATGAACACCGCCGGCAAGGCCTCGGGCAAGGGCGGACTGTTGGGCGTCTTCCTAATGGGGCTGACTTTGGTCATCACCTCATTTACATGCACGGCACCTTTCGTGGGCAGCTTGCTGGCGTCCGGCGCAGATTTCGACGTCTGGCAGATCGCCTTGGGTATGGGCGTCTTTGGATTGACCATGGCGACGCCGTTTGTGCTCTTGTCACTGTTCCCGAGCCGCATCAAGTCGATGCCGAATGCGGGTGCTTGGATGAACACGCTCAAGGTGTTCCTGGGTTTTGTGGAGTTGGCGGCCAGCCTGAAATTCTTTTCGACTGCGGACCTGGGCTGGGAGTGGCAACTCATCAGCAAGGAAGTCTTCTTGCTGGGATGGGGCTCGACCTTCCTTGTGGCGGCGGCCTTCCTGTTTGGTTGGATCAATCTCAAGGGTGATGAGAGTGGAGCGATTAGCCCGGGACGAATGGTGGCCGCCACAGCCACTTTCCTCTTCGGCATGTACAGCATCTTTCTCATCGGCGGCTACAAAATGGACCCCCTGATGTTGGCTTTTGCGCCGCCCTACTCCTCTGCGCCGGAGCGAGCGGTCGGTGTGAGCGCTCCCGATGCTCGCACCGTCGTTAAGGACAATTACGAGGACGCTGTGTCCCAAGCCCGAAGCAAACACAAGGCATTGCTCGTCAACTTCACCGGCTACAACTGAGCAAACTGCCGCGTCATGGAAGGCAGCGTTCTTCCCTCCCCGGCGGTCGCCGAGGAGCTAACCAAGAATTTTGTTGAGGCCCGTTTGCACGCTGACTTAGGCAGCTATGCCGAGAGGGCGCAAGCCCTGCGGGAAGAGTTGACCGGGTCGGTTGCTTTGCCGATCTATGTGGTCATGGATCCTGAATCAGGAGAGATCGGGGGGATCCTCGAGGGATTGCGCTTGCCGCCGGACTTCAAAGACTTCCTTACGGAGAGCCTTGGAAATTTGACCCCTTGAATCGGTCATTCCAGACGCCCTATCGAGGCGGCACATGGAAGTGCCCCCCGTGGGGCAGCGCAATTGGAATCAGATTGGGGTTTGGATCGCTTGAGTAAGGGTGCGATGCGTACCCGTGTGGACCTGACTGCCCTGCGCCGACACGAAAGCAATGCAGGCCGCGGTTCGAAGCGTTCAGCTGAAGCCGATTAGCTTGCCGCCTTGATAGACGATGAAGCTCGCCACCCAAGCGAGCACCGTCATATAGGCGAACATGAAGGCGGGCCAGCGGTAGCTATTCGTTTCACGCTTGACGACAGCTAGCGTGCTCATGCATTGGCAGGCTAGCGCGAAGAAAACCATCAGCGATAGGCACACAAGCGGTGTGTAGAGCTTGCTGCCGTCGCTGCGGCGCTCATTACGAATTTTGTCGCGCAGGGCCAACGAGTTTTCGTCCTCATCTTCGGAGAGGTCGTAAACGATTGCCAAGGTGCTGACAAAGACTTCGCGGGCCGCGAAGGCGCCGATCAAGCCGATGCCGATCTTCCAATCAAACCCCAGGGGCTCGATGGTCGGCTCCATCCAGCGTCCGATGCGCCCGGCATAACTTTGGCGCAGCTGAAGTCCCGATTGGCTTTCGGCGCCCGCAACTTGTTCCGATTGAACGGCTGAGGGCGGTGCTTCGCTGACTTGGTCCTGGCGCGGGAAACTCAAAAGCGCCCACATGATGATCGTGCAGGCCATGATCACCGTTCCCGCTTCGCGAACGAAGACGCTGCTTTTTTGCAGCATCATGCGCAGCACGGAAGCGAAGTGAGGGCGCCGGTAGGGCGGCATTTCCAGGAGCAGGGGTACATTGGGGCCCTTGAAGAGCGTGCGACCCAATACCGCAGCGGCGATGAAGGCGATCACCGTGCTGAACAAGTACATGGCCACCATCAAGAGCCCCTGGGTGAAGGAGCGGTTGTCGCCGGGCGGGACCAAGGCAGCGATGAGGAGGCCGTAAACGGGCAAGCGCGCTGAGCAGGTCATCAGCGGAACGACCATCATGGTCAGCATGCGATCCCGGCGGCGCTCCATGGTGCGCGTGCCCAAAATGGCGGGCACGGCGCAGGCATAGCCCGAAAGCATCGGCACAAAGGCGCGGCCGTGCAGACCCAAGAGCTTCATCAAGCGATCCATGATGAAGGCGACGCGGGCGATGTAACCGGTGTCTTCCATCAACCCGATGAAGAAGAACAGAAGCAAAATTTGCGGCAGGAAGACCAGCACGCTGCCGACGCCTTCAATCACGCCGCTGACGATCAATTCGGAAAACAATCCAGTAGGTAATTGGCTTTCCACAAAACCGCCGACGCTGCCAACAAGGCTTTCGATCCAACCAATGGCGGGGTCGGCCCATGTGAATAGGGACTGGAAGACGACTCCCATCAACAGTAGGAAAATTCCGAACCCGAGCGCCGGATGAAGGAGAATGCGGTCGACCCGATCGGTCCAACTTTGCCCGGCGTCGCCGCTTTCGATCAGGAAGCTTGGGGCCGAAGCTTCAATCCACTCGTAGCGCGCGCGAATCACTTCCTTGTCGGTCTCGCGATTGTCGGCAGTTGCCGCGTTGCGTCTGTCCAAGACGCATTGGCGCAGATCTAGCGGGATTCCCTCGAGTTCATCGTTCTCGTCGATTGACAAGAGGGCCCACAGCGCCAGCGCTTGCTTGCGATTTTGGTCCTTGGCCTGCGATTCTTGCGGCAACCAAGCGCCGGGAATGCACTTGGCAATGGCTTCCAGATCTTTATCGATCCCTTGCCCTTTCGGCAGCCATGGGGCGCTCGCGCGTGCACTTTCCGGACGCACCAACGCGTCGTCCATGGCGCTCAAGAGTTCGCTCATGCCCAGCCCTGTTTGTGCACACAAACCAACGGCGGGTACTCCGAGGGTCTTGGACAGGGCTTTGGGGTCGATCCTGAGTTGCTCGGGTTCCAGCCTGTCGAACATGTTCAACGCGAGCAGCACCGGCAGACCGAGCTCAATCACTTGCAATGCCAAGTAGAGATTGCGCTCCAATTGGGTTGCGTCCAAGACGACGACCACCAGATCCGGGCGCTCCAGTGGCGGGATGCCCGCAATTGCGCACAGGGCGAGCTGCTCTTCAGCGCTGCGAGCGGAGAGGCTGTAAGTGCCGGGCACGTCCTGCAGCTCGGCGCGCCCCGAGTGCGCCAATTGAATTTCGCCGAAGTGCCGGTCGACTGTCACACCGGGATAATTGCCTACTTTGGCGCGCGCCCCCGTCAGGCGATTGAAAAGCGTCGTTTTGCCTGTGTTGGGGTTGCCGGCCAGCGCAATTCGAATTCGCTTTTGTGCAGCCTCTTTCGGTGCGGACTTGATCAACGTGAGGGGTCGGGTTCCGGCTCGGCGACCGCATGCACCAAAATTCCGCGCGCTTCGCCCATGCGCAAACTGAGTCGTGAGCGGCGCACTTCAAGCTCCAAGACTCCGCCGACTTCAGCGCGGCGAATGACCCGAATGAGTGTGCCAGGCAGCATGCCAAGTTCCATTAGGCGCCGTTTGAACGAGCGCTCCCCGTCCAGGTCCACCAGGCAGGCAGTATCCCCAATGGCGAGGTCGGACAGGCATCGGGTGCTTGAAATCATGTTGGTTCGGCTCGGCTTGTTGAGAATGGCTCTCAATTAGAGTGCATCTTATAGCACGCTTTCGGTTCGCCCAACAGCCGGCGGCAGGCTTTCCATGTGCCAATTCGCGCTCGAATCTCCTCAGGGCTGCAAAGCGAGCCGAGAGCCCCAAGGCGGCGCTTGAAGCGCACCAGCCCCTGATCAAGAATCCAAAGGTCGGAATTCCGTTTCGATAGCGGGGCGCCCGGGAGTGCCTCGATCTTTTCCCCCCATTATTACGGGCAGCTCATTTTAGGCGGCCATTAGGAGTGAACTCGTGAGCAAGGCCAAGGAGGGCGCCGGCAAGCGCGCCGCCGAATTCGTCAAGGACGGCATGACCATCGGCCTCGGGACCGGATCCACCGTCTACTTCACTTTGGTGGAGCTGAGTGAGCGCATTCGGCAGGGCATGAAGCTGCGCGGTGTGCCCACGTCGATTGACACTCAAACCAAGTGCGAGCAAATGGGGATA
>JAJDES010000190.1 GCA_029259675.1 Planctomycetota bacterium | reverse complement strand
GCGCCGATGGAATCTGCGGGCACGAGTTTGGCCGCACTGTCCCGATCCAATTGGGGCAATTGCGGCAAGGCGATGCGGGCCGCGCTTTGATATTGCTCTCCGTCAAATTTCAAACTGTAGGAAAAGGCACCGGGGCTCGCGGCAGCCTTCGAAGCTCCTTCATCTTCACCCCCGGCTCGCTCCTGCGCGGTGGGCTCAAACATGCCCTGCATGTTTAGTTGCCCGGTGGCGCTCACGATCGCTTGCCCCTTGACCTCGGCCTGGGTAGCCACCATTCGAAGGCTTTCGCGCGAGCCCGTCATGCTCTTGCTGGCGTCAAAGTTCTTCAGGCTAGTGCGCGTTGTATCGCCGAAACCGAATACGACGCAATCGTCGCTCGCCTGCATCCAGCCCCGAAAGGAAGGCACGAGATTCGACGAAAGCGCCCAGTAGGTTTGCACCTCGCCGAATAGAAACGAGAAGCGGCCCGTGTCCGCACGCATGGGCTCGCCGCCGGCGCTTTCTCCCGGACTTAGATCGATCTCGACCTTGGTCATATCCATGTCCAACATGGCGAAGGCGTCTTCCCAGTCCCCTTCGGTCATGTCGTTCGACATTTCCGCGACGATCAAGCCACTTGGCTGCTTTTCGATGCGGAGCATGGAAATCGAGACGGAATCCAGGCGGCGCAAAAAGCTCAGGCCCTTGTCGAACTCGGAATTGCCCGTCGGCTTGCTGAGGTATTCAAACAGATCAACTCCACCCTCGGGACCGCCCAAGGCAGCGATCGCCGCTTGAACTTCGGGGTCATGAAACAAGCGCATCAGCGGCAGCTGCTCAAGCACATCTCCGAGCGCTTGGATCTGGGGCACTTCGATATACAACTCGGAGTGCTTGGGATGAAGGTCCGTCAATTGGGCTGTCTGCCCGCTGGGGAATGTTCCTGCGGCGCCGGCAACGGATGACAAGAGAAGAGCAATGGAAAGAATCATGACCGCATTTCGTTGCAGAGTTTTGGCCCTTGGTGCCGGGCGATGAATGCTTGCCTACCGCATCGAGGGCACCGAATGAATTCGCGCTGCCCCCCTGGATGACTGGATTTGGCCGTACGCAGCGCGCCGGGGCCATTTCCTCTTGGGCGCACATTACACCCGCGCTGGGCCTTGGATGCGAATGGATCCCAAGCCGAGTTGAAGCCAAGATGACAGCCGATTGGGCGCGGCCATTGCGGCTCCAGCTGCCGGGCTTGCGGGTTCCCAGCGGCGCCTCCGGCCCTCTGGCCTGGGCGGCAAACGCCCTAGCGAGCTTCCGTGGGAGATGCTCAGCACGTTGGAGCGCATCGCTTCCCAATGCGGCCGGATCTACGCGCGCTTGCAATCACCCGCAAGGATCCCGTTCCGAGCAATGTGCGCGACCAAAGGCGCCGGCAAAGTCGCGCTACGCCGGGATCGGAGCCGGAGCAAACGGACCGCTATCGACTCGCCCCAACGGCATGCGCTAGGGCCGAGCTCCTAGCGCTCGTAAAGGCGCAGCATCTCCGCTTTGGAGGGCACGCCTTCTTGATCCACGATGAACAGCATGTAGTAGCCGGGGGGTGCTTTGGCCGCGACTTTGGGCGCATCGATCTTGACCACCCTTTGGCCTTCCTCAAGCTCAACGCTGCCCAAATCGATGTAGCGCTGACCGAAATTTACCGAGTGCGTAACCGAGGACAAACGAATCATGCAAATGCGATTGCGCCGGCTCTCGCTATCCATCTCAATGGTGATCTTGCCGCGATAAACCGCCTCTTTGGTAGCACTGACGATCTTCGGTCGCGGCCCCCTAAACAGATAGGGCGGCGAGTAAATCTCAGCTGTGCCCTGCTCCGGCCGGCCCATGACCAGAATGCGCGCATCGGGCAACAGCAAGGCCGTCGAATGTTGAATGCGCGGTTCGCGGTGCGGAGCCAGGTCGCGCCATTGATTCTCGACGGGATCGTAGAGTTCGGGGATGTAGTTGGGCTGCCCCTCAAGAATGACCCCGACTTCCGTCATGACTCCCCCGACGACGAAGACGGTGCCGTCGGGCAAAATCACGGCGTTGTGGTCCATACGCGGAAATCGCATGCTGGCGGCGTATTCCCACTGCGGGTTTGCTTTGGAAAAATCGATGATTTCCGTGCTCGACTGCGGGTAGCCGCCTCCGGTTTGGGATTCATCGTTGCCGCCGATGACCATCACGCGCAGGTTGTTCGGCGGCAAAAGCACGGAAGGCGCGAAGTAGCGCGGCCAAGCCTTGTGCTGCGAGACAACGGTATAGGTGTCCGTCTCGATGTCGTATAGCTCAGCCTGTTCGTGCGGGCCCGCGATCAAGACATCGCCGCTCGCCATCACATGCAGTTGGGGATAAAAGGGCAAGTTGCGCTGGCTGATCTTTTCCCAGTTGCCCTGTCCGCGCGGATCAAAGAGTTCGACGTCGTCGTTGCGGATCCCGTGGCCCGAGGTGTTCCAATAACCGCTGAAGGCCAGGACGCGTTCATCGGGCAACAGCACGCACGAGGGATAGAAACGACCGCGACGAAAATCCCCCACTTGCGTTTGCCACTCTTCGTCGAAGGGATCGAAAATGAAGGTGCTGCGATAGCCCAAGTCCTCAACCTTGTCGCGACCACCGCCGATCAAGAGCCTGCCGTCGGAGAGGAAAGCGTGCCCGGAACAGGAGGGGTTCCACTTCTCGGGCGTTGGGATGGCCTCAATGCTCTTGTTACTCGGATCGAAAAGAGCCGTTTGCGGGAAGAGCCGCAGGCCCCACGTCAGCACCTTGCCCGTCGGCAGCACGGCTGCGTTCACCGAAACTTCCGGGAAGTCAAAGGG
>JAJDES010000189.1 GCA_029259675.1 Planctomycetota bacterium | reverse complement strand
CAATGGCCCTAGGCACCTTAGCCGCCCGCAACTACCGGATCTCAACCAATTACGGCATTCGATCGGATGCGCAAACAGTTCCCTATCCTTGCTCGGCCTTCAAAGCGCTTACGAGCGACCGGACCAGACGTTCGATTGAGCTTGAGGGCGTCGCACACAACGCCAAGCGAATGGCACCGGGCAGGGGCACGACAAAGACTCCCTCCGCGCGCATGCGATTCGCAACTTCCTGGGCCTTGGCAGTGAATATCGTCACGAAGAAGCCACCTTCATAGCGCGGATAACGCAAATTCTCTGGTCGCGCCAATCCATTGAAGACTTCGACGCGTTCGGCCAACAAACCTGTCAAGCGCTTGCGCTCGGAAATACTGGCCGCCCGCAATTCGGGATCATTCAACAACTCAGCAATTGCCAACATGCCCAGGTGATTGCAATTCGACCAAGTACCGCGGCACGAATAGCCCAAAGCATTGGCAACGCGTATGCGTTCATCCGGCGAATGGACCAGCGCCACCAAGGATCCGACTCGCGCCCCATACTGCGCAAAGGACTTGGATGCGGTCCAAGCCACCATAGCCGCTGCGCAACGCGCAATGCGCTCGAGCGGTCCGCGCCAATGCGCCGCATCTTCCGGGGCGAACTTCGCGTAGGCAAAGTCGAGCAAGAAAGCGACCGGGCCCAGCTCGGATGCGCGCTCGACTGCCTTCACAACCCCCTCCCAATCGCGATCGTCCAGCGAGTAGCCGGTCGGGTTGTGGCAAGGCGTATTGATGATTACCAAGGCGCGCCCCTGGCTGCGCATCAAACCGAGCAAGCTCTGCTCAAAGGCTTCCGCGTTGAACGCACCCTCGGCATTGAAGCTCTCGAACGTTTCGATCCCGCGCCGCGTGTGGTCGGCGAGGATTCCATAGGGGCCCCAATAAAAGGACGAGGTCAGAAGTTTTTGGCCGGGCTCCAGGTAATTGACGATGGCGTGATGCACCGCCCCGGTCCCGCCCGGAGTTGCCACGGCGACGCATTGATTCGCGGATTCCCCTTCACCGAATAAATCCGTCACGACGGCCTTCAGGAATGCGGGCGGACCGGAGATCGGAGCGTAGGCGGAGGCTCGCTCGGGGGGCGTGCGCCGATAGGCCTCAAATACAGAGGGCATGATGGCCAAACTGCCATCGTCCTCCATCAGCGCGCCCAAGGTCGCATTGAGGATGTCTTCGCCGGCGGCTGCTCGACGTTGAGCATCACCATTGAGAGCGAAGATCGGATCGTCACCCGGGCGTTGGGAACACTCCGGAATCAGGTTATGGAGCACAGAGGATGCGGAGGCGGGATTCAAGGGCACTAGAATTTGATTCAGGCTGAAGGGAGTCGCAGGGGCCGGACGGCCAAGTGCGCTGCACACTCTAACGCAGGCGCAATCCCTGGGATACTTGAGCCGCTCAGGCACTCCAAAAGGGCCTTCCAGGGCATTCAACGCCGTGTTCCCTGGCCCGATTCCCTGCCTGAGGGCGCGGCCCCTTCCAAGCTTCTAGCCCCACCGCCGGCGGGCGTTCGAAGCAGGCGATTGGTGCCTTCCCGCCGCAATCCGGAAACCTGCAAGCATGGTGATTCCGCAGCATGACCCGAGGCCAGCTCGTTGCTGGCACGCAGCTGCAGCCGTGGTTGCGGCTAGCGCTGGCCTGGATTGAGGGGATTGACCCGTTGTTCCAGCTGATCCAAAAAGCGCAGGGCTTCCCGCTCTCGCTCGGTCAAATCGCGCTCGCGAAAAGTGGCTTCTTGGTAGTGCCGAATTCCGCGCAGGGTGAGGAACCTGTCGTAATGGGAAGCCGCCTCAAATTCGCCAAATACCAATTGAGAGGTGCGTCCTGCGATCCAAGCCAACTCTTCATTCAGTGGATCCAATTCCAATCCTTCGATCGACCGCTCGCGCGCATACTTGCGACGCTTCGTCTTGCCCAAGCGACGCAATTCAGCGGGCACATCATCGTCGCTTTCCGGCAGGGCCTCGAGCGCATCCTCCAATAGGTCGCGCGCCTGCGCATTTGAGTTGACGCGCCACTCCAGCTCAGGCGCAGCCTCAACTTTCAATTTCGTTGTAAACAAGACCGACGTCATGCGCTTCTCTTCGGTTTGCGCGCGCAGCCGTTCAGCCTCAATAGCTTTCAGTCGAGCGTCGCGATCGCCGATTTCAAACAGGGCCAGAAAAGCTTTGACCTGATGCGGATCGGGGCCGCCGGTGCGAGCGGACTCCATGCTTTCGCGCATCGCCTCCAAGTCGAGGCGCATGTTCCGCAGCCGCGCCGCAGCGAGATCAATGCGCCGTGCAACAGAGCGCGCTTGATTGTCGCCCAAGACGAC
The DNA here is from genome assembly GCA_029259675.1 of Planctomycetota bacterium. Lineage (GTDB taxonomy): Bacteria > Planctomycetota > UBA1135 > UBA1135 > JAJDES01. The sequence goes on along the minus strand of JAJDES010000189.1, from coordinate 1,230 downwards.
AAAAGAGCTGGCGGCGCCCTCCAGCACTCGCAACCCGCTGCGCAATTGCGAAGCTTCGTAGCCCCACTCGCGCAGAATGTCGATCCGTGTGCGAAAACGCGTATCCAAGTGCATGCGTGCGAAGGCCATCGACACAGCTTGCCCCTGATTGATTGCCGAAGACGGATCGAGCGAGTAGGCCCGATAGCTCGACAACAGCTGCTCCAAGTCTCCGCGCTGCGCCGAGCCGAGCAAATTGAAGTACCGGCGCTCGCGATAAAAACCTTCGGTAATGGAAACGAGGATCCCAACGTCCTCCGCAAGGCTTCGCAACTCCGACAAAAAGATCTGATCCGCTTCGTCCGGCGTCCGAAACAAGCGCAGCAAGCTCGATTCATCAACTTCACGTCCGAAGCCGGGTCGGCCGTCCGGCGCCAAATCCTCTTTCCCTGATTCTTGCGAAGCAAGGCGTGCGGGCACTTCGGCCGCCATCAGAGGCGCCGTTGCAGGCGAGCCGGAAGCGGGCGTAAGAATGGAGCTTGCTCCCGAAGCGCGCGCTGCTGGCGTTCCCGCAAAAAGACAAAGCACCAACATGGCGGCCGTCCCAGGCCGAGCAGCTCGAAGCGAAAGTTGCCGGAGTCGTCGCCCGCCCCCAGTCACGGGGATCCGCGGCACACGAAATTCACACAACCGCGCGCTTCCGAGGCGCGACACAAATCCGGCCAAGGATCCCGGCCGGGTTTCGATGGAAGGCGGAGCGTACGGCTCTGAACCGCGTGGAATTCCGATGGAGAACGACATGGTGTGATCCCGGAGCGCGTCCGCTTCGCGCTCGGAACGAACTATCTAGGCAAAGGGTCCCGCGACGTCACCATCCCCGTGAAAATCAGCATCCAGATCCGACGGTTCGCGCGCGGGAGTGGGTGGAGACGGGTTCGGAGTGGGAATGGAAGGCTTCGCCGGAGCGGAATCCGCCGCTCCGATACCAGCCGCGTTTCCCATTTTGGGCTCGCCCCTCTGCGGCGGCTGCGTTGGGGCGTCTGACCTGTGCAGCAAGCCAAGCGTCGCCCTGGGCGGCTCACCTCCGGCCTCGCCGGCCACGGTCTCCAATTTTCGTCGCGCCAGAAATTGCAGCCTCAAAAGCCGTGTGAAGTCGAGCTTAGTGCTGTTCGAGAGTTCGAGCGCGGCCGCTTCGGCCAGCTGGGCCAAACGCACCACTCCCGCCGCGGCCAAAGTCGCCACGGTCGCCGC
>JAJDES010000188.1 GCA_029259675.1 Planctomycetota bacterium | reverse complement strand
GGCGGGGTCGTCGGGGAAGAAGACCTTCCCCAAGACAAAGCTGACTCGCAGGCCGAAAAATTGTAGCCAGCGAACCAGTACAGATTCCTCGCCGGCCCGGGTGCGGGAGACTGAAGCGCTATGCCGGGCCTCAATCTTGGTCTGAGTGTCCCTCTCCATCGGCCGCCTGAGTTGAGCTGGAGGCCTCCATGGCCGCGGGCGCACTCAAAAGGTAGCGGTCCAGCCAAGCGAACATCTCTCCCATCGCGTGCAGATCTCGGTTGCGACCGGGTTCGCGCCCGTTGTCCGCGGCCAAGATGACTCGACGGGCATGCCCGCCGGCCAATTCAATCGCGCGGTAGAGCCTTCCTGTCAAAAGCGGTGGCGTGACGTATTCCGGCCACGCTCCGCGCCCCTCGATCAAGAGCAGCGGCTCAAGCAATTCACCGGCCTCGGCCGAGGGCGGCAGCGCGAGGTAGAGCGCAGCGGCGTCTTCAATACTCGCAAGAAGTTCCAACTCATCCGCATCGCCGAAGTTCAGGGGATTGCGCCAAGCGGGTTCGCAATCTGAACGCAATGCTCGTCGCCCTGGCTCCTGGACGGCTATTCCCGCCCGAAACAAGTCCGTTCGCGCCAGCGCATGGGCAGCCAAGAAGGCGCCGTGATTGCGCCCGCCAACGGCCAAGCGATCGGGATCCGCGAGGCCGAGTTCGAGCACAGCATTGGCGGCCGAACGCAGGGCGGACTCAAACTCCGCTTCCCAAGCGCGCAGACCGGTCGGACTCAAGTCGCCCAGCGGCATTGGATTCGCGACTAGCACGGCCACACCTTGGGAGGTCAGGTAAACCGGCGAGGCCGCTTCGAATTGCAAGAATCGATGGGGCCACTCCAATCGCTGGGAGCTCTGATCCGGGCTGAATAAGGCTTTTTCATCCAACCAAATCAAAAGCGGCAAGGGGCCGTCGCGGTCGGCTTCGTAGCCGCTGGGTGTGTACAAGTCGGCGTAGTGACGCTGTCCGCTCGAATTTTCAAAGGCCAGCGACCTGCGGCCCAGGCCGCGCAACTCGCGCATTCGGTTTGGATTGCGGTAGAGGTCCAAACGCTCCTGCGGACGCTCCAAATTGCGGCGCCTGAAAACCGGTGGTTCGAGCGGGCTCTCATACACAGTCAGCACTTCGGGCTTGCGCTCCGTCCCGCTCACCAAGAGATCGAGGACGCGCTCATAGGAACCCGGGGCGCATTGCCATATGGGCTCCATTTCACCGTTGAGCAAATTTTGCCGAGTCAAGAAGGGCTGCGCACCGCGCTTCGAATGCCCTTCCCCCGCCCGGTAGATCCAGTGCTTGTCGTGCCGAGCAATGACGATGCCGCTCGTACTGCGGCTGGTCAGGATGCGTCCGCGATCCGCGTAGGTATCGTGCTCGGCGGTATCGTCCAAAAGTCGCGCTTCGAATTCGTCTGCCCCGATACCGTGCATGCGCGTGCTGATGCGCCCGCGACTCGGGTCGTACTCGCGCACGAGCACGCGCTCGGGATTGCGAGTAAAAAGCACGCCCGTCGCACGCCCCCGGGTGCGCAGGAGTTCATGCGCTTCGCCCTCGAACGGATAGTCCAGCCCCATCAAGCGATCGCGTGCGGGGACTTCCCGCTGGGGATCGCCGCCATCCAGCGCTTCGAGCCAAATCGCGTTGGCTTCGTTTCCCGCTCCCCAACAAATGTTGCGCGGACCGGTCGGGGCGTAGCCCTTGGCACGCCGCTCCGGGGTATTGCGTTCGGCGAGTGTGCTCAGAAGCTGAGCCTTGGGGCCGCGGATTTCAATTCGCCGAGGCCATTGGGTCCAATCGCCCGCCGCGCCGAACGGCTCGACCACGCGCGTCGTCAGGAACAGGTCTCGCGAAGGTGCCGGCTGTAGTTCGGTGTAGATCCCCGGCTCCCCGATCTCCGTCAGCGAACCCGATTCCGGATTCCACAGCGCCAGTTGAGAAGTGGCGTAATGCTCAAACAGCTTTGCCTCGAGGCCGCTCTGACCGGGGGCCCAAAGCGCATCCAATTGCCCGCCGTGAACGCTTGACTCCACCACTCGCGCTGAATTCGGATCTGCGCTGCCCGTCGGCGCCGCTCCCCGATTCTTGGGGACAAGTGTCAAGAGCATGCGATCGCCGTCGGCCAACCAGTGGAATCCGCGATCGATGCTGGCGTTGAGCCTGGAAGTGATCAGTTGCGGCGCTTCGGGGCGCGTCACCAAAACGATCCAAAGCTCGATACCGGCTTCGCCTTCGCGCGTAAAGGCGAAGCGACTGCCATTGTGCGACCAATCCAATGCGCGTATGCGCGCGGGTTCGGCCACGGCGACCGGTGTGGGATCCCCGCCCGAAAGCCGCAATAGACTTACCGATTGAATCCGAGCCGCCCGGGCCCGCGCTCCACTGCGCGGATCGAGTTCAAGTCCCGCTACTCGAAGGCGCGATCCAGGTGTCCAAACTGGAGCCGTAGCGGCTTCGCGCTGGTAAAGAAGCCCGACGACTCCGTCCGGACCGGGCAGCAAATCGGCCGCCGGCGGCGCCGACATCATTGCAGCAACCGCCGGCGGCACACGTGGGGCTCGCGAACCCGCTTCCCCTACTCCCGCCCGTTCCTGGGCGTTGCTCGGAGTCGCACAGGCAACGGCAATTAGGGTGGCGCAAAATCCAAATTTCAAAGCTGTGCGGTACTGGCGAATCATGGGTGCGAAACAAGCTGGATGCTGAGCCGGGAATTTGGTGCTGAGCTAGGCGGAGATTCTAAGAGCCCGATGAATTACCCGCTGAATTATCGGGTGAACTCGCCGGCAAGTCCTTTTGGGCCGTTGCTTCCGCCGTGGCCGCGGGCGAATTACGTTTCGCTCGCTGCCGGGGCAAGGCGGGTTCGGCCTGCGCGCCGTTCGAGAATGGAGCAAATCGCTGCTGCATGACTTTCACCGCGGTTGAACTCTCGTCGACAAGTACAGAGTGTCGCCCCAGGGAGCAGGCGGCCTCGCCCGTGGTGCCGCTGCCCGCAAAGAAGTCGAGCACGCGCTCACCGGGATTGGAGTGCACGCGAACAATCCTGCGCAAGATCGCCAGCGGCTTCTGACTCGGATAACCCGTTCGCTCACGACCCGCTGTCGGCACGATCGTCTGCCACCAAACATCCGTGGGCGTCTTGCCTCGCTCGGCCTTCTCCTTACCCACTAGGCCGGGCGCCATGTAGGGGATGCGATCGATGTCGTCGTAGCGAAAGGTGTAGTGCCGCGGGTTGCACGAGTACCAAAGAATCGAATCGTGCTTGGAGGGCCAGCGTTTGCGCGTTCGGCCACCGTAGTCATAGGCCCAAATAATCTCGTTCTGAAAGCACTCGCGGCCAAAGATCTGATCCAAAAGTACTTTCGCGTAGTGCACTTCGCGCGCATCCAAGTGCACAAACAAGCTCCCCTTTGCCGTCAGGACTCGCCGCGCCTCCTCCAATCGCGGGCCCAAGAAATCCAAATAATCTCCGCCGCGCGAATCCTCATAGGCCATGCGCGACATGACTTCCGACTGATAGCGATTCTGACCGAAGCCGTTGCGATCGCCTTCGCTGTCGAGCTTGGTGCGCAGGCGCACGGACTCTTGCTTGCGCCCCGAATTGAAGGGCGGGTCGACATAAATCAACTCGAAACTCTCCGCGCGGGTTGCGCGCAGGAAATCCAGACTATCGGCCTGCACAACCTTAGGCGCAAACTCGTGCGCTTCCTTTGCGACTGCGCCGCCCGGGCCGGCTTGGCCACGGGCCTCGGTTTCGTCGCCGATATCGTTGCCGGCGTCGTCGCCGTCAACAATTTTGACTTCGGGCTTGTCGGCAGCCGCGCTCCCCCTCTCACCGGAATGCTTGGGCATGCACTCAGGTTGCGCCACAGCCCCTTTCCTAGCAAGACCTTGACAGGCCCGCGCAAGCTTCTGCCGCGAACAAGCCGCGCTTGGGGTTAGCATGGGCCCGCCGCTCGGTCGGTCCGCCATGCACGCCTCCAATCGCTGGAATTTGCCCTACTTGGGACTGGGCTTGGGTTTGCGCTCCGCGCACTACCCGACCATTCTTCGCGATTGGCCCGAGCTGGATTGGTTTGAAGTTCTGTCGGAAAATTACCTTTTCAGTGCCGGCAGGCAGGTTGCGGTTCTTGATCGCATTGTCCAGCGTTACCCCGTAGCCCTACACGGTGTCTCGCTCTCGATCGGCAGCAGCGATCCCTTGGACTTCGAATACCTGGGCGAGCTCAAGCGACTCGCCGAGCGCACCCGATGCAAGTGGCTCGGTGACCACCTGTGCTGGACCGGAGTTGCGGGCCGCACCAGCCACGATTTGCTGCCCCTGCCCTACACCGAAGACGTGCTGCGCCACGTGGTCGAACGCGTGCGCCGGGTCCAGGATTTCCTCGAACGCCCGCTCGTGCTCGAAAATGCCTCGAGCTATTTGGAATTCCATTCAAGCAGCATGAGCGAACAGGAATTCTTGGCACGGATGGCGGAGGAGTCCGATTGCGCATTGCTCCTCGACGTGAACAACGTCTACGTCTCCTGCTGCAATCACGGCTGGGATCCACAGGAGTACTTGGCTGCGATTCCCGCCGACCGCGTGGTCCAAATTCATTTGGCGGGACATCTCAACAAGGGTACGCACATCGTGGACACCCATGGCGGAGCGGTGATCGATGAGGTTTGGGAGCTGTACCGCCAGTGGATTCAACGCTCCGGACCGGTCTCCACCCTGCTCGAGTGGGACACCGAGATCCCCTCCTTCGAAATCGCGCGCAAGGAACTTCATCGCGCCAAGGAATTCGGTGCAATGTGCCTAGCGCGTCGATGAACATGGACTTCGAACGCTTGCAACGCTGGATGCTCGATGTCATTCGCCATCCCGGAGGTGCCGGGGAAGGTGTCGCCGCCGCTGCACCGCTGCACGGATTCGAGCAGCTCGCTTTGGAGGAATTGATTCTTCCCAGCCATTCGCTGAGCGCCGTGCAACGACTCGACATCTACGCGGACATGTATCGCCAACGTCTGTTTGACACCTTGGCAAAGGACTTCCCGGCCCTTTGTCACTGCTTGGGCCGGGATGGATTCGACGGCCTGATGATCGAGTTCGTCAGTGCCCACCCGCCACATTCGCATTCGCTTTTGCACCTGAGCGATCCACTCTTGGATTGGCTTGAGCGGGAGGCCGCTTGGGTCCCCGAACGCGAGCTGGTGCTCGAATTGGCAAAACTTGAGCAAGCCCTGCTGCACTGTTTTCATGCACCGCGCGTGCCCACGCAGAATGTTTCGTCACTCGAGGACATCCCCGCGGGCGATTTGCTCGAAATTTGCTTCGAGCCCGTGCCCAGCGCACGCGTCTTCGCATTCGAATACGAAGTCGACCCTTTCCTGCAGGCTGTGACCGAAGCCTGGGAACCCGAGCCGGCCCGCAAAGCTCCCAACTATCTGTTGGTGCACCGCGTGCAATACCAAGTCTGGCGACGACCGTTGGCGGATTCGGCCGGCCGGCTTCTGATGGAATTATTCGCCGGCAGGAATCTGGGTCAGGCACTCGAAGCATGCTTGCAGGCTTGCGGCGAGAGCCCCGAGGAATTGCTTGGGCAAACGCGAACATGGTTTCAAGAGTGGACCGAGTACGGCCTCTTCCAAAGCATCTCAACCCAAGACACATGAATCACGAGCACTGGATGGGACTTGCGCTCGACCAAGCTCGGCAAGCCATGCAACGCGGCGGCGGTCCCTTCGGCGCCGTCATCATTCGCGCGGGCGTCGTCGTCGCCAGCGGCGGCAACAATGTCACGCCGGCCTGCGACCCGACCGCCCACGCCGAAATCGTGGCCATTCGCGCAGCATGCAAGCAGCTGGGAACGCACCAGCTCGCCGGTTGCAGTTTGTACTCGAGCTGCGAGCCCTGCCCCATGTGCTTGGCGGCCATTTACTGGGCTCGACTGGACGAACTGTACTACGCCGGCACACGCGCCGACGCCGCAGCCGCGGGCTTTGACGACGCTCACTTTTACTGCGAACTCGCACTTCCCGGCGACCAACGCAAACTTCCGAGCCGCAGCCTGCTTCGCCCCCAAGCGCAAGCCGTATTCAACGATTGGCGAGCCAAGGAAGACCGGCGAACTTACTGATGGTCCTAATGCTCCACGGGTAGCTCCAACCCACCGGTAGGATCATTGCGCACAACGGATTCGCCCTCTTCGCTCCAAAGCGTCCAGGCACCGATGCGCAGGTCATCGCGATATTCGCCCTTGGCACGCGGTTCACCGGACTCGTACCAAAACATCCAGGGCCCACTGCGCCGGCCCTCGATGTATTCGCCGGAGCTCATGCGCACGCCCGACGAATACCAGTGGGTCCATAGCCCGACGCGCGTGCCGTTATTCGTTTGCCCCGCCGTGGAACGCTCGCCATTGGGATGCCACCACGTGGAATCTGCGGGCTCACTCAAGCCCACGCCCTCGATCAACGACTCCTGTGCACCGCTCGCATACCAAGATCGCCATTGGCCCAGGGGTTGATCTTCAAAGTACTGGCGCTCGAATTTCAGCTGACCATTGGCGTAGTAGGCTCGATCCAAACCGTGCCGCATGCGCGCACCGTTCGGCAACACAAGCACTTCCGTCGCTCGTTGCAAGGCATCGCTGCCGGCATAGCGCCTGCGGTCCACGGCCTCAAACGGCTCGCCTTCCTCTTCGGAATAGGCATTGCTTGGATAGTAGATCGCGTACGGATCGCCGAGGCAGGCCGGCAACAGCAGGGCTCCGAGGAATAAGCTCAGCCTGCGGCCGGTAACCCGAAGCGAGCGGGCGCGCATCCAGCACCGCACTCGCCCGGCCCCAAGACCCATGCTTGTCAAAACTTCCATTTCAGTTCGGTAGCAGCATGGAACGGAACAAAAGGCCAAAGCAAGCCTGCGACCAGGAACGGTATTGGGGCCGGAATCCGAACAAGTGCACGTCGCCGGCCCCGACCGGAACGCGAACCCATGCGCCGCTGCCGGCAATGGCTTCTTCGGCACGAATCCAGCCCGACAGCAGCAAGCGCTTTGATGCATAGCGAAGCAGAAACTCCGGCTTGCCCACCTGCCCGGCGGCTCCGCGATCCCTGGCTTCCGTTCCGGGTGAGGCTTTTTCCGCAACCGGAGCCCAAGCCATGGAACGCGAGAAAAACAAAGGCACGGACTGGGGCAAACCCGCGGTCCATGAACTCAGCTGGGGAATGCCGCGCAACACGCTGCCCGGGCATGCGAAATCCTCATTTTCCCGCGCAGCATTCTGAAGAGGCAAATCAAAGAGATCGACGGCCCAAGCACTCGCGGAACCGAGCGCAACGACGCGACCGCCGGCGCGCACAAACTCCTCAATGGCCACGGCACCTTCGGGATCCAATCCGCCCGAATAAAGCTCCGGTACCGTTCCCGAGCGCCTGCCGTCCGAAAGCGTTCGACTGGAAACGCTCGGCAGAACGAGTACATCGAGCAAGTTGCGCAATTGCCCCGCGCGCAACATTTCGTTTCGAATGCGCAAGTAGGGCACCGAGAATTCGTCGAATAGCCAACGCGCCCAGCCCTCGTCCATGGATCC
>JAJDES010000187.1 GCA_029259675.1 Planctomycetota bacterium | reverse complement strand
GAGGGGGTGCTCGAGGAGTTTTTCGCGGCAAACTTCCCCAGTTGCCGAGTGTTGTCGCCGGCCCAGAACAGCGGATTCGCGCGCGCGCTCACCCTCGGTATCGAGGCCGCCAGCCACGAGCTCATTTTTGCCATGAACCCGGACGTGCTTGTGCACACGGGTTTCCTGGATCCGCTCGTTGCGGCCATGGCCGACCAGGACGTGTTTGCATGCGTGCCGCGCGTGCTCCTGGGGGGTGAAACCGAGCAGATCGAGTCCGTCATGGAGTTGGCCCTACGCTCGGGCCAAGCCCTGATCGATCAGCCCGGACTGGAGGGGCGTGCGGCCGAATTCGGCGTGGCGGAAGTGCCCGTTGCCTTCGCGGTCGGGGGCACTTGTTTGCTGCGCAAGTCGGAGTTCTTGGCGGCCGGAATGGACCCCCTTTACGAGCCCTTCTATTGGGAAGATCTCGATCTTTGCTGGAGCGCATGGCGCACCGGCAAGCGCGTTCTGTATCAGCCGGCCTCGGTTGTCGAGCACCACCACCGCGGAACGATCGGCAAAATTGTTGATGAGGATTTTGTGCGCGCGGCGATCGAAAAGAATCGCTTCCTGTTCATGTGGAAGCACTTGGACGATCCCGAACTCCTGCGCGAACACTTGGCTGCCTGCCTGCGCCAATCGGTGGATTCTTGGATTATGGATCAGCGCGAGGAACTGATCTGGCTCGCCCTGGCACTCGAACAAAGCGACGAGGCTCTCGCTGCGCGCGCCGCCCGGCCGCCGGCCAAAATCGATTTCCGCACAGCCTTAAAGGTCAGCCGCCCAAGTTCGGAGTGACTTGCCGAGTGGGCAGCTGCCCGCGCCTTGTTCGCCGATTTACGCTGCCGGCTTAGGGGTGCCGGGCGATCTAAGCCCCAATCGCCGCCAGCAATTCGCGCTCGACCACATCCATGTGATCGCGCTTGCTGAAGTTTTCCCGCGCGTAACGCATGCCACCCTGTCCGAGCTCCTGGGCCAAGGCGTCGTCCTGCAGCAGGCGCTCCATACAGAGTGCCATCCCATGGGCGTCGCAGCGCGTTACCAAGAGACCGGTTTCCTGGTGGCGAAGCCACTCGGGGATGCCGCCGACGGCAAAGGCCACAACTGGTTTTTGGTGGGCCATGGCCTCGATGCCGACCAAGCCGAAGGGCTCGTTCCAGACCGAGGGGCAAACGACCATGCGGGCCCTGGCGTAGAGGCTTTCGATGGCGCCCTCATTCAACCATCCGGCAAAGTGCACGCGTTCCCCAAGTCCCTCGTCCAGGGCTTTTTGCCGCAGCCACTCTTCGGCCGGACCGGTCCCGGCGATCACGCAGCGAAAGGGGGCGCGCACTTGCGCCAAAGCAGACAGGAAATAGTCGACGCCCTTGTCGGGCAAGGTCAGGCGCGCGGGCGTGAAGATCAAGTGCTCGTTCGAAGCACGGATGAATTCATCCGTCGGCGCGGGCAAGTCGCCCATTGGTCGCAAGTCGGTGCCCGAATCGGTGAACATCGGTGTGCGCACCACTTGGTCGGGATGGAAACCGACTTGCAGCAGCTCGGCACGCATGTAGTCCGAGTTGGTCAAGAGGCGCGATAGACGCGCGTTGACGTCGATCTCGCGCATGCGGTCGCGCAAGACCTTCATGGGCTCGAGCACGCGATTCTTGTGCTGGACTTGCTTGAAGCAAATGCAGCCCTGCTTCAAGTAGTAGTGTTCGAGACAAGCGAAGCCCATGGGCTGCGAACACAACTCGCCGCTCTCGTGAACCTTGTTCAGGCCCGGGCAGAAGAGGGTGTGGTCGTGCACAAAGCGCACCACCGGTGCAATGGCTTCCAATACCTCAAGGGCATCGAGATTGCGTAGGGCCTGCAAGAAAATGACGTCGGGAGCCAAGGCGCGCACGCGCTCGTCGAGCTGACGTTTTTCGGCCTTGCTCAGGCCCTTGGAACCGAGGGCGCTTTCCTCCAGCAGGGTGGGGTTCCAATCGGCGCTTTTCAGAAACTCCCTGTCCACGGCTTCGCGGCAGAGCACATCTACCTCAAAGCCGCGCTCGCGCAGGGCCGGGACGACCGCCGCCGCGTAGCGTTCGGTACCGCCGACCAAACCCCAGGTGTCGATTCCAAATAAGAGCTTCATGGTTGCAAGCGCAAGCTAGTGGCGGCCGTGCGCCTTGTCGCGCGAGCGCGCGTCCTCATCTCAGCTGCCGATTTTCAGCAGGAACTCGGCATTGCTTTGGGTCTTGCGCATTTTTTGCACGAGCATCTCCATCGCTTCGACCGGATCCAATTCGTTGAGCACCTTGCGCAGCATCCAAACGCGCCGAATCTCATCTTCGTTGAAGAGCAGCTCTTCCTTGCGCGTACCCGAGCGGTTGATGTCCACGGCGGGGAACAGCCTGCGATCGGACAGGCGCCGATCGAGCACCAGCTCCATATTGCCGGTGCCCTTGAACTCTTCGAAGATGACCTCATCCATCTTTGAGCCGGTCTCCACCAAGGCGGTGCCGAGAATGGTGAGCGAGCCGCCGTCCTCAATGTTGCGTGCCGAGCCGAAGAACTTCGTGGGGAACTGCAGCGCCGTGGCTTCGATGCCGCCCGACAGGAGCTTGCCGTTGCTGGGAGCCTCGTTGTTGGAGGCGCGCGCGAGACGCGTGATCGAATCCAGCAAAATGACCACATCGCGTCCCGCTTCGACCATGCAGCGCGCGCGTTCGATAACCATTTCGGCCACTTTCAAGTGACGCGAGGAGGGCTCGTCGAAGGTTGAGCTAATGACCTCGTGCGCATCCCCGGGGATCGAGCGTTCAAAGTCCGTGACTTCCTCCGGTCGCTCATCGATCAAGAGAATGATCAAGTGCGTGTCGGGCGCGTTGGCCACAATCGAGTTGGCGATTTGGTGCAAGAGCACCGTCTTGCCCGTGCGCGGAGGCGCCACAATCAGGCCCCGTTGCCCGCGTCCGATGGGCGTCACGATGTCGGCGATGCGCATCTCCAGCGGGTTTTCCGCTGCGCCCTCCAGAATGATGCGCTGTTCGGGATAGAGCGGAATCAATTCCTTGAAGGGCGTGCGCAGGGCGGCTTTTTCCGGGGCCTCAAAGTCGATCGAATCGATTTTGCTGAGGGCGAAGTAGCGCTCACCTTCACTGGGGGCGCGCAGGCTGCCCTGGATCGTCATGCCCGTGCGCATGCTGTAGCGCTCAATCAGCGAGGGCGGAACGTAGACGTCCTCGTTGTTGGCCAAGAATGAATAGTGCGGGCAACGCAGGAAGGCGTGGCCGTTGGAGCAAAGTTCCAGGCAACCCTCGACGTTGACCGGTACGCGCTTCATGAGGCGCGCTGAGGTGATGCCCCAGATGACATCGGGCCGTTTCTTGCCCTGGACATCGGCCACCTTTTCCTTCTTGGCGACTTCGTTCAACTCGGACAGGGTCATGGCCGAGAGTTCGACGTAGCTGGTGCCCTTGGGCTTGGTTTTGCGCGTGCTCTTGGGCAGCGAGGCTTCCAATTCCTCAAGCTGGTCCGGATCCAAGTCCGCGGGCAAAGCCTTGTAATCGATGTAAACATCGGTGGTCGGACGAGAAAGTGTTGCGGTGCCGCCACCCTTGTGCGGGTTGTAGCTGTGCTTCTTACGAGTGCGCTTCTGGTAAGCCATGGAGTGCAGTTCTATTGCGCGAAGCCCCGTAGCGGAATGGCCATCGGGTCGACCCGAGGACGAGTCGGAGAGGAAAGGGCTTCGAGAGGGGAGGTCGTGGGGCCCAAATGTTGGGTTCAGTTGAGCTTGAGTTCGCCCCGCAGGGCTTCAACAGCGGCCGTCAATTCCAGCAAGTCGCCGCTGTTGGGGATCACGTGAGTCGCCCAGCGGCGTTTTTCTTGCTGGGACCATTGGGCCGCTTCACGCTGGGCCAATTCACCGGGCTCCCAATTGCGGATGGTCCGGGCTCGACGTTCGCGTTCGGCGCGATCCACATCGACATAGATGAGGGCATCGCACTTGCGGGCCAAGCCGTGCTTGTCGTCGTTTTCCAGAAGGAGCGGAACGTCGAGCACGATTGGAAGCCGGCCCGCGCGGCGGGCGTCCTCCATGGCCGCCAAGATCCTGTCACGAACCAACGGGTGGGTCCAGCTTTCGAGTTGGCGCCTGGCGTGGGGATCGGAAAACACGCGCCGGGCCAGGGCCGCCCGATCGGGATGACCGTCCCGATCCAGAACTTCCGCTCCGAAGTGGGTGCGCAGAAGCTCGACGACGGGCGCTGATTCGAGAGCCTCGCGCGCCAATTTGTCCGCGTCGATGCAGATGCCCTGGGACCCGGCCAGAGCGCGAGCCACTTGGGATTTTCCCGAAGCGATGCCCCCCAGCACCCCGATCACCGATGGGGGGGTCTTGCGCTGCGCTTTCCCGCTGCCGGCGGGATCCGGGCGGGGATCGCTCGGCAGGCCCTGGGAGGAGCGTTGGTTGCTGGATTCCGCCATAGGAAGTGGTGTGGGACTCGAGTGCTTTTGAAACCGGGGGGCCCCGAGCGGATAGGAGCAGCTTGAGGGCCCTGTCCGAGCGCCTATTGGGCTCGGCCGGACCCACGCTATGATGCCGTTTGGCGCGGTCAAGGGCCTGAATTCCCTTGCTCGAACCGACTGGCCTGGGGTATCACCAGCCCCAAGCGGGCCACGGGAATGTCGCTCGGCAGCTCTTTTTTCACCCCATCAACCTGATCGCTCTCGGTTTCGCCGGCCTGTGTCGCACGCTCGATACGCCCCCATGCTTGCTACCCATGCTTGCTATAGGGCTCGTTATAGGTCCACGTTTGCAACGCCCAAGTTTGCAAAGCGGCGGGCTTGGATCGGGCGCCATGCCTTTCGGGCTAAGCTAGTAAGCCAAACATGAGTCGGTCAGCCAGTTTTTGAACCAGCTAGCTGGAGTGCGCACCTCGCTTGGTGCGGCGCCCCAGCCACGAATCTCACTGCTTGGTCCACCATCCAAGCCCCATCCATCGACGTTCAGACCAAGGAACTACCCAGAATGTCTTCTTCCACCCGAGGTGCTGCCCGCATCAGCGTCACCTGGATGATTTCGGTCATCGTGATGTTCTTCGTGGCCCTGGCCTTTGCCTTCATCACGAACCAGGACCTGGAATCCGCCAAGAATGCCCTGAGCGAATCCCAAACGGCCGAAGCGCAAGCCAAGGAGCAGCTGCTGGAAGAAGTCGGCCAGTTCTCAACGGTTTGCGAAAAAGTCGGTTGGACCGGCGAAGACAGTGGGCGGCCGCGCACCGACATCGATGCGATGGCCTTGAACCTCCAGGGCGTGCGCGATGCGCTGGGCATTACCGACGCAACGGCCGGGACAGTCCAAGACCTGCTTCCGCTCGTCGTTTCCAAGTACGATTCGATCAGCAAGGAACTGCAGACGGCCCGCGGCCGGCTGAAGACTCTCAATGATGAGCTTGCCTCCGAGCGCTCCAGCTTGGCTGATGTCACACGGGCCAAGGACGCGGAATTGGCTCAACTGCGCCAGGAAAGTGTCGACAATCGCCAAAAGGCGGACGATCAGGAAAGCGACCTGACCGCGCGCATTGCCCGCGCCAATCAGCTGACCGGCGCTGCCGAGGCCGAGACCAGCCGCATCAAGGACGAGAAGGAAGAGGCCCTGCGCGCCGCGGCCAAGAAGGAAGAGAAGCTTCAAAATATCAATCGCGGCCTCAGCTCAGCTTTGCGCTTTCAGCAAGAGCCCGAGCGTCCGGACGGGGAAGTTTTGGCCACCTCGGCCGAACTGAACCTCGGTTGGGTCAACCTGGGCAAGCGCAACCGTCTTGCCGCAGGCACTCGCTTCCGCGTCGTGTCCGAAGTTCGCGGCAAGATGGAGCTCAAGGCCTGGGCGACGGTGACCAGTGTTGAAAACTCCATGGCCGAGGTTCGCTTCGACAGCGTGGTGGACAGCTTCAATCCGGTCGCCAAGGGCGATTTGATCTTCAATCCGCTTTTCGATCCGATCGGTGAGCGCAACGCCGTTTTGGCCGGCCGCTTCTCCAGCCCCGGCGAGAAGGACATGATTGCCTTCCTGCGCAACATGGGCATCACGGTGCAGCCCGAACTGAAAGACGACACACACTACTTGGTCGTCGGTTCGGCGCTTTACACCGATGAGGATGGCGAGAACCTGGAGGAGCCGATCCAACCCAGCGAACTGCCCGTTTACCAAGAGGCGGAGAGCCGCGGTTTGGTGATCGTTCCCCTGCACCAAATCCGGACCTTTTTCGCCCTGTAGAAGAGGGCTTGGGCAGGGCTGGATGAAGGCCGCCCGAGGGCTCCGCAGAGCTCGCCGACCGGCGAACCGAGCGGGCC
>JAJDES010000186.1 GCA_029259675.1 Planctomycetota bacterium | reverse complement strand
GAAGGGCCGCGACCCGAAGTGGAAGGCTTCGACTTCAGCGGCAACAACGTTTTCTCAAGCGACCAATTGACCGCGCTCTTTGAGGGCCCGCGCGCGGGGCTTCTGGGCGGCGGCAATTTGTACTTGGTCATGGACGAGATCGACCGGGGCGCGCGAGCAATCGAATCGCTTTACCTGGGCCGCGGGTACTTGGCCGTGAAGGTCAAGAAACCCATCATTCAATTCGGAGAACCCGGCCCAAACGTTCGCGTAAGCGTGGACCTCGAACAGGGCGGACACTTCCAGGTCGGCGAGATCTCCATTGCCGGCGACCTCGGGCTTTCGGAAGGCGAATTGCGCGCGTCCATCTCCAGTTTCGCCGGACAGTCCTTTCATCCGCAGCTGCCGCATGAACTGCGCTCGCGCCTCTTGGCATTCCTGGAAGAAAACGGCTATCCCGACACGAAAGTCGAGATCAAGCCATCCATTAATGAGGAGCTCGGCCTGGTCCATTTGGATTTGAAGGTTGAGGCCGGGCCGGTCGTGACCATCGGCGAGATTGTCGTCGAAGGCAACAAGCGCACACGCAGCGCCATGATCAAGCGGCGCGTTGAGTTGAAGGCGGGAGACCTCTATCAACGCAGTTTGGTGCGCGACTCCTTCCAACGACTGTTCGGGACGGGCTTATTCAAAACCCTTGCCATCAATCTTGAGAAGACGCCCTCCGTCGAACGGGACCTCATCATTCAGGTTGAGGAAAGCAAAGCGCGCGAAGTCTTCCTGGAGCCGGGCTGGGGTTCCTACGAACTCCTGAGACTCAAATTCGGTTACCGCGACCGCAACTTGGCCGGCTTGGGATTGGGGCTGCGGGCCGAAGCCGTCGCCTCCCTGCGCCACCAAGAAGTCGAATTCGGCGTGAGTGATCCCTTCTTCCTCGGCCACGATGTGTTTGCGGACGCCTCCGTCTTTGCGACCCGGCGCCAAGAACCTTCTTTCCGGCGCGAAGCCGTCGGTTTCGAGCAAACCGTAGCTCGCTACTGGACCGAATCCGTCGGCACGGCCTTGACCTACAAGTTCGAACGCACCAAAGCCCGCGATATCGAAATCATCGATGCCAGCGTTCTGGCCGCCCAGGAGGACCTGGACATTTCCTCCTTCGAGGTCAGCATTCAAATCGACACTCGAGACAGCCGGCTCAACCCGACCAAGGGCCACCACTCCCGATTTGCGTTGGAATGGGGCGATGAGTCCCTGGGGTCGGAACTCGATTTCCTTCGAGCCCACCTGCGCATCGTTCAATGGATCCCCATCGGCACCGAAAATGTGCTCGGATTCGGCCTGCGCATGGGTGCGATCGCTCCGATCCGCGGAGATGACTCTATTCCGCTCCAGGAGCGCTTCTTTAATGGAGGCCAAAGCACGGTTCGGTCCTTCCAGCAAGACGAACTCGGCCCCCTGGACACCATCGGCGAACCCCTGGGCGGCGAGGCCTACAGCGTTCTCTCGGCCGAGTGGCGCCACAATCTGACCGGCAATCTCAGCGCGGCCCTCTTTACCGACGCGGGCAACGTCGAACCCGAATACGAGCAGACTTTGCGCTTTCGAGACGTTCGCTACGCGCTGGGCGCGGGAGTGCGCTACTTGCTCCCGATCGGCCCCGTGCGATTGGATTTGGGCGTCAATCCCGACCCTCGCGAAGGGGAAGATGACTTCGCCGTTCACTTTTCGGTAGGTCTGGCCTTTTGACCCCCAAGCGGGGTGCCTTATCCTGGTGCCCATGCCCAAGCTCAGGCTGACCCTGATCAATACCGGGAAGCGCACCGAACACGAGTTCGATGACGAGGTCATCACCATTGGCAAGCACCCCGCCAATTTGGTCTTCGTCCCCGACCCGCGTGTCTCGCGTTACCACGCGAAGATTCAAAAGTGCGGCAGCCTGTTTCAGGTGCAGGATATCGGCAGCCTCAACGGCACGGCGGTCAATGCGCGCGCTTGCCCCAAGGACGAATGGGTCAACATTCATCCGGGCGACCAAATCACGCTGGCCCACGACGCCGCCCTGATCGAATTCATCGAGGGAGCCGCCGCAAGCTCGGTCTCCTTCGACGAGCGCCCGATCGATGCGGAGATGACCATCTCCCAATCGGCCGACGAACTCTTCGGGCAACTGGCGCCGATGATGCCGGCCCACAGCATCGGCAACTCCCCGGAAGTCGAGGCGGAACTCAAGCGCCACCGCGAGCACATCGAACTCCTGGAGAAACGCATCGAGTTGATCTCCCAATTGAATCAATCCCTGGGCTCGGTTTTCTCGTTGGATGAAATTTACAACCGCTCCGCGGACATCCTGTTCCAGGCCACACCCGCCGATCGCTGCCTGATCATGCGCCTCAACGACAACGGCGAACTCGAACCCGTCTTGACGCGCCTGGCGAACGAACGCGAATCCATGGACGCGGTGCCGGTCAGTCGCACGATCACCAATCAGGTGCGGCAGAAGCGCAACTCGATTCTTTGGAATCAAAGCACCGAGGACGAAGACAACCCGGGCACGCTGATTCAATTCGGCATCCACTCGGTGATGTGCGCACCATTGATCGGCCGCTCCGACCAACTTCTGGGCGTCGTCTACGCCGACCGCGAATCGGCAACGGAAAGTTTCGAGAAGGATCACCTGGGCCTGCTCAACACGGTCGCGGGCCCCACCGCAGCCGCCATGGACAGCGTGCTGACCCTCGAGCGACTGAAACAGGAAGCGGCCACGCGCACGGCCTACAACCGCTTCCTTCCGCCGCACTTGGTCGATCGCATGGTGGCCTCACCCGAGCAACAAATCGAACTCGGAGGAGCCAACCAAGTCGTCAGCGTACTCTTCTCCGACGTGCGCGGTTTCACGACCCTATCCGAGAAGGAACGCCCCGAAAAAGTAGTCGGCCTGCTGAATCACTACTTTACGGAGATGACCGAGATCATCTTTTCGCGCACGGGAGCCCTGGATAAGTTCATCGGCGACGGTCTCATGGCCCTCTTCGGCGCGCCCGAGAAAACCGACAACGACGCCACCAACGCCATCCTCGCCGCGATCGACATGCAGCGCAAAATGGTCGACTTCGCCAACGAACTGAGCGAGCTGCACGGCATCCCGCCCATTTCCATCGGTATCGGCATCAACACCGGCGAAGTGACCGTCGGCTACATCGGCTCGGAAAAGCGCACCGACTACACCGCCATCGGCGACCACGTCAACCTGGCTGCCAGGCTCGAGGGCCAAGCCAAGCCCGGCCAAATCCTCGTCACGCGCTCGGCCTTGGACGCATCCGGCACCGAATTCCCCACAAAGTGTCTCGGCGAGATCAACGTCAAGGGCAAGACCCAGTCGGTTGAGGTCTACGAAATCGAGTGGAAGTAACGGCGCGCCGCTAAAGCAAGAGTCGCAGGGCCAGCAGGTTCGTCAAGAAGACAATCAGGATCACGCCCAGTCCCCAACTGACGAGTTGTATCCACGGCAAACCGCGCAGGAATAGCGGCAGCGCTTTGCGAAACACCATCAAGGTGCGCGTTTCCTGCAGGGCTTCGACCCAATCTTCGGGGTCGACCCAATGCTCCTCAACCAGCACCTCAACCTGGGTGAGTCTGCAAAGTGGCGCCTTGCGCTTCGCATCGGCCACGGCCCGATCCGTGATATCGCACGAGCGTCGCAACCAAGCGAGCGCCTGCGTTTCCAATTCGGAGTCAAAACGCCGCCCGCGCGAATCAAAATCGGCCACAAAGAGCGCTTTCAAATTACCTAAGCGAATGGCTGTGTGAGGTTGAATCTCAACGGCGACACGAGGCTTCAAGCGCACCCCGTCAACATAGGTGCCATGCTTGCTACCCAAATCCTCCAGCAGGAAGCGCAGGCCGTCAAACTTCAGAAGCGCGTGGGTGGCCGACCAACCATGCGCTTGGGTATTGAGCGCCAATTGCTTTCCCCGCCTGCCCATTTCAAAAGCGGTGCTTTCCACAAAGCGCGCTCCCCCATCCGCTTTGTCGAAGAGGACCAAGCGCGGATTGGCCGCCTTTACGAATTGCTCAGCTGCAATCTGCCGCAGCCCCTCAATCGGCGATTGCAGCTCGATCGTAT
>JAJDES010000185.1 GCA_029259675.1 Planctomycetota bacterium | reverse complement strand
ATGGATTCGGGCGTGCGAATGCCGGCCACGACATCTTCGCCCTGGGCGTTCATTAAATACTCACCGTAAAAGCGTTTGCGCCCGGTAGAGGGGTCGCGCGTGAAAGCGACGCCGGTGCCGGAGTCCTCGCCCAAATTGCCGAAGACCATGGCCACCACATTGACGGCCGTTCCCCAACTGGAGGGGATTTGATTCATCTGGCGGTAGGCGACGGCGCGATCGTTGTGCCAAGAGCTGAAAACGGCTCCGATCGCCCCCGACAATTGCTCCATCGGATCTTCGGGGAAGTCGTTGCCCGTTCGGTCTTTAACGATGGTCTTGTAGGTGCGCACCAAGTTGCGCAGATCCTCGCCCGATAACTCTGTGTCCTCCTTCACGCGCCGTTTGCGCTTGAGTGTGTCGAGGGCAACGGTAAACGGATCGAAGTGCTCGCCCTTGGCGGCCTTGACGTCCATCACAACGGCGCCGTACATCTGCACAAAGCGGCGGTAGGCGTCCCACGCGAAGCGCGAATTCCCCGAACGCGCCTCGAGCCCCTGGACGGTTTCGTCATTGAGCCCAAGGTTGAGCACGGTGTCCATCATGCCCGGCATGGATGCGCGCGCGCCCGAACGCACGGATACAAGCAGCGGGTTTTCGCGATCTCCGAACTGCTTGCCCATTTCCTGCTCGACCTTTTTCAAAGCGGCCAAGACATCTTTGCGCAGTCCCTTCGGGTAGCGTTTTCCGTGGGCGTAATAGTAGTTGCAGATCTCCGTTGTAATGGTGAAGCCGGAGGGCACGGGCAAACCCAGATTGCACATTTCCGCCAAGTTTGCGCCCTTGCCTCCCAGGAGGTTCTTCATGTCCCGATTGCCGTCGGCACCGGAGGCGCCAAAGGAATAGACATGTTGCGTTTGCTTGGACTTGGTCGCGCGAGCAGTGGCTTTCTTAGAGCTCTTTTTGCGACGCGTATTCTTGGAGGTGGACTTGGGCATTGGGGGGCGGGAGAGGGATGGAAAGGGATGGGGCTACTGCTGCGCTGCCGACCGAAAACGTTGGGTTAGCAATCTTGGTTGGGCCGTGCGCAGGTGCAGCAAGTGGGAGTGGCAGCAAAGCAAATGCGCTGCATGCCGCTTGGCTCTTTCGGACAGCTGGTAGTCGATGTGAGAGTGCGGGTGCAAAGTTCCTTGGGGCGAGCGCTGTGATTAATTGGCCGTTTCCGGTGAGTCTTCGATCAGTTCAAAACCGTCGATTAGCCAGGCCTGTGCAATGCGAACGTCGGTCGCTTGCCCTGAACTTGAGTCGGCAGCGGACTGCGGCAGGGGTATCCAAGCTTCCAAATCTTGCTCGCCGTATTGGTTGGAGCTGATGCGCACATGATCGTGGAAGGGGGAATAATCATCCGCCAATAGCTCGTCACCGGCCCAGACTTCAAAGTAGTCGCTGCGGACGAGGTGCACGGCCAATTCGATTTTGGTGAAAAAGGCGTTAACGCGAGCTTGAATCACGGCGCGCTCCGAACCGCGGTCCACGGAGGTAATTTCCGCTCGAGCCAAGTGACGAATCCATGGCTTCTCGCGCAGCAATTGATCGCGCGCTTCGCGAAATCCGATTTGCCCACCTTCGCGAAAGCGTTTCGATAGGCAGCGGTACTCCAAATCGGGTCTGTCGCCGGCAATGGCGGTGCAAAAAGTCTGGAAACTTTGCTCCGGAGTTCGAAAGCCGACAGCCAACCAATCGTCCGCTTTGGGTGCTGCAATACAGCTCGGAAGAAAAGCCAAGGCCAAAAGGCAAAGCCAGGGGCGCAAGCCCATCGGCGCGGCATTTATACGGCGCGGCGTGCGAGCTAGCGGCTCCAACGCTCCGCACCCAAGGCCGGACCCTCGTTTGGGGCCGGGCCGGATTTCTCGAGTAAGTTCGGCACGTGCAAGTGTCGAATTAGGCTCGAGCGGGATCCGCACTCGGCATCGGGGGGTGATCGGGTGTTGAAACACGCTTGTATGGGATTTAGTTGGTGACCGAGGCGGCAGGATTTTGGTCGGGGATGAAGAGCTTAAGCGAGTCCACCTGGTTGCGGTATGGCCCCGACAGGGGATCGAGTCTCGAAACGAGGTCCCAGGCCCCATTTGATGGATCGTCCAAGGCGGCCAACCCGGCGGGGCCCTGCGCGTAGGCGCCGGTGACTGGCCCGGCTAGGATGAGTGCACCTCCACGCGGCCCCAAAAGGGGGTTAGAAACGAACATTCGGCAATGCAGACCACTAAAGCAGAAGATTGTCAGCAGCCGCCCCAGGTGACGGGAGTCGGTGTTGCTGGAACCGATTCGACCTCGCGGCATGGGCGGACGACGCTCCCAGACCGGGATCGCGTTGCGGAACAGGGCTTCCCAGGCCACCCGATTCGCATCGGCATCGGCAGTCTTGCGGGCTGGAAGTGGCTCTCTGCGGCATTGCTTTGCTGCAGCATCGGTTTGGCTGCCTGCTCGGGCGAGAGCGATCCCGGATTGAATGCAACTGTCGAATCTCAGCCCCCAAGCACTCCACTCGGCCCGGCAAAATCAAAGCAGCCCGTTGAGGCCGCCGCGACCCTGGCGCCCACGCGGACCGAGTTGGAACGGGGAATAGCGACCGCTCCCGTGACCGAGCAGCCCAAGTTGGCCAACCTCTCCGATGGCGGAGACTCGGCCGAATTCGGGCAAGTATTCGCCGGCGAGGTCCTCGAGCACGTCTTTCGACTGCAAAGCTGCGGCAATGCCGACTTGGTCGTGTCGCGCATCAAGCCAAGTTGCGGCTGCACCTTGGCCGATACGACCGTCATCGCCGGCGACGGGTCTCGCAGCGCCTATGAGGATGGCGCTGTCTTGCCCACGGGTGCCATTTTGGAAATTCGAGCCAGCCTCGACACCAGCGGTCGCAACGGCAACCAAAAGAAGGGCATCAGCATCTTTTGCAATGACCCGCGCGGTGTGCATTTGGTCGAGATGGTTGCCGACGTTGAGCCGTTCTTGGTCGTTTCGCCCGATCGCGCCCGCATGGGGCGCGCCGCCACGGGCAAGCGTCGCACGATCGAGTTTGAGGTGACAGTGAGTGACGGCAAGCCCGCGCGTCTTTGGGT
>JAJDES010000184.1 GCA_029259675.1 Planctomycetota bacterium | reverse complement strand
GGCGGCGCCTACGACGTTATGGCGAGTAAGCACATTCGCGCCGATTTCAACGTGGCTTGGCCCGGTGCCATGGTGGCCGTCATGGGTGCGGACGGTGCAGCAAAGATCATTCACCGGCGTGAAATCCAAGCGGCCGACGATCCGGCAAAAGTCGAAAAGCAAAAGGCCGAGGAATACGACAAGACCTTCAACAATCCCTACCGCGCTGCGGCGCGCGGCTATGTCGATGATGTTATTGAGGGTTCGCGCACGCGGCCGACTTTGATCCAGGCCCTGGACCTTTTGTGCACCAAGCAGGAATCCCGTCCGCAGCGCAAGCACGGCAATATTCCGCTTTAGAAGCCCGCCCGACCCCACGCCTTTCGATCGGGAAACGAGCACAGCCATGTTTAAGCGGATACTGATAGCCAATCGCGGTGAGATTGCCATGCGCGTGATCCGAACCGCGCGCGAGATGGGCATTGAAACCGTCTCCGTCTATTCGGACTTTGATCGAGCCGCCATGCACACGCGCATGGCCGACCGATCCGTCGCATTGGGAGGTACCCAGCCGTCCGAGTCCTACCTGGACATGGACAAGATCCTCAAGGCTGCCAAGGAAACGGGCAGCGAAGGGATTCACCCCGGCTACGGCTTTCTCTCCGAAAACGCTGAGTTTGCACGACGCGTTGAGGCGGCGGGAATCGTGTGGATCGGGCCGCCGGCCGATGCCATCGAAGCTATGGGGGACAAGATTGAGAGTCGCAGGCGCATGCGCGCGGCCGACGTCCCGGTTGTGCCCGGACTTGTGGATCCGGTGGCCGAAGCGCAAAGCGCCATCGCTGCGGCGGAGGAAATCGGCTACCCGATTGCGCTCAAAGCCGCTGCCGGCGGCGGGGGCAAGGGCATTCGCATCGTTCACAAGGCGAGCGAAATGGAATTGGCCTTTCGCACGGCACAGGGCGAATCCGAAGCGGCCTTCGGGGATGGGCGCCTCTATTTGGAGCGCTATCTCGATCGCCCGCGCCACATCGAAGTGCAAGTGCTTTTCGACAATCACGGCAATGCCATTCATTTGGGCGAGCGCGAGTGCTCCATTCAGCGTCGGCACCAAAAACTAATCGAAGAAAGTCCGTCGGTGATCGTGGATGACGAGTTGCGCGCGCAAATGGGCGAGGTGGCCCTGCGCGCCGGACACGCGGTCAAGTATCGAGGGGCGGGCACGGTTGAGTTTCTTTGGTCGGGCGGCGAGTTTTTCTTCTTGGAGATGAACACGCGGCTGCAAGTTGAGCATCCGATTACGGAAATGGTCACGGGCTGCGATTTGGTGCGCGAGCAACTGCGCGTGGCCTTTGGTGAGCCGCTGGGCTATGACCAATCCGATGTTCGTTTTCAAGGTCACTCGATTGAGGTGCGCATCAATGCCGAAGACCCCGAACAAGGCTATCTGCCTTCAACCGGCACCATTCGCAATTTGCGTTGGCCGGGGGGCCCCTGGGTGCGCGTCGACAGCGGACTGTATCGCGGGCTGGAGGTCGGACTTAGCTACGACCCGATGCTGGCGAAAATCATTGTTTGGGGACCCGATCGCAACACAGCCATTGCGCGCATGAAGCGCGCGTTGCAGGAGTTTCACGTGGGCGGCGTGCGCACGGGAGCTTCGGCGGCCCTGTCCGTACTCAGCGATGAGCGCTTTGTGGACGGCGACATCGATACCCATTTTCTGGAGCAGTTGGATCTCACCCAGCACGAACCCAAGATGGAGGATGCAGCCGCCCTGGCGGCCGCCGTGCACCGCCATCGCTTGGCGCGCCGGCGAGCCCTCAGTGACTCAAAGGGCAATCGCGAAGGTTGGCGTGCGCGCGGGCGCGCGTTCAGCAGTCCCTATGCCGGTCCCCGCAGCGCGGACCCCAGTCAACAAGCGCCGGAGCTGCGTTCATGAAGTACTTCCTCACAATCGGTGAGCGCAATCGCGAAGTCGAGC
Organism: Planctomycetota bacterium; assembly: GCA_029259675.1. Classification (GTDB taxonomy): domain Bacteria; phylum Planctomycetota; class UBA1135; order UBA1135; genus JAJDES01. The sequence continues at coordinate 8,770 of JAJDES010000184.1, read as the reverse complement.
TGACCGAGCGCATGGGCGAAATGTGCGCGACGATCGACGGGCGCGAAGTCCCATTCAGCTACACCGAAGTGGATCAATTGGGCCAAATCGCCCTGATCCTGGACGGAAACTCCTACGCGGTTTCAATCGAAGGCGATGAGGCTTCGGCCTCGGTCACCGTTGCCGGCCGACACTTTCAAGTGGAACTCGAGAACGAGCGCGAGCGCGCCGCCCGGGTCGCAGAGCAGGGCTCAAGCAAGAGCGGCGGCACGGTCAAAAGCAGCATGCCCGGAGTCGTCGTGGATATCTTGGTGGCGGTCGGAGACGCGGTCGAAGCCGGCCAATCGCTCTTGATCCTGGAAGCTATGAAAATGCAGAACGAGATCAAAGCGCCCGCGGCCGGGGTCGTTCAAAAATTGCACGTGAGCGTGGGCGAAGCCGTGAGCAATGGTGCCCAACTCATCGCCCTGAAGGGCGAGTAGGGGCCGGCGCGGGATTGCCCGACCGAATGCCCGACCGAATGCGCGACCGAATGCGCGACCGAATGCGCGGACGGCAAGCTCGGCTTTGCCCGGCGCAATAATCCAGCGATAGAACAACGCCCCGGCAGTTCGAAGATCGAATTGCCGGGGCGTTTCTCTTGCAGTGCCGGCTGTCCGAAGACAGGGGGCCCAATGGAGCCCGGCTTGCGGGCCTAGAAGTTGTCGCTGCTACTGGGCGATTGCAGCCTGGAGTCGTCCTAGCTCAAGTTCAATATTGGCCCTTTGGTCTGCGGGCAACTCCAACTCAAGCAGGTTGGTTAGCTCTTGCACGGCCTCACCAGCTTTTCCCGCGGCCACCAGGCAGATCGACAAAAGTCGCGTGCCGCGAACTTTCTCTTCGATCGTTTCGTGGGCAGCGATGGCGCGCCTCGCGAGTTCGATTGCGCCCTCGGGGTTGCCGAAGTTGTTGCGCAGACTGGCCAGCAGTTCCAGGTCACCGGCCGGGAGTTCAGCTTGCAGGAGCTTGGATTCGAGCTCCGCCATACGCTTGATGTTGATCAGGAATGTTTGCGCCGAGGGCAGGCCGGGGAACTCCGCTTCGAGCATTTGGGCCTGTTGCAAAGCACCCTGCATGTCCCCGAGCCCCGCGAGCCAACCGCCGTGAATCATCAACACGTTGGGATCGCTGCCGTTCGGAGCTTCCTGATGCCATTGCTCGATAGTGACCAACGCATCTTGCTCCTTTTCCATCTTGGTGTAGATGTTGAGCACCTTTGAGCGCGTGCTGGCCAGCACGGCTTGGTACTGCAGGTCGTCCGGATACAGCTTGGCTGCATCGACCAAGGCCGAATCCACTCGCTGGAACTGATCCAGGGCGTCGGGGTAACGGCCGAGCTTGTAATACACATCGCCGAGCAAAAGCCCCAGGCTGGGTTGCTGGCTGACGCGTACGAGTTCTTCATAGATCTCGCGCGCATCGTCGAGCTCCCCAAGTGAAAGCAGAATTTGAGCCAGCAGTCCACTGGCTTCGATGCTCTCGGGGGTCGGTGTCGAATTGGCGATCGCGGCTTTCAAATCGAAGGCGACTTCCTCCAAACGCTCGCGATTGAGTTCATTCTCGTAGAGTGCCAATTTGGCCCGCGCTTCGATGTACTTGAGCCGGAAGTAATCCGCCGGTTCGAGCTGTTCTTCTCCCTCCGCGCGCATGCTCTGATTCAGCGTCAACAGCTCATTGATCGTGGAGAGTACTTTTTGCGGACCCTCGCTTTGGACCAAAGCCTCGGTCTCCGCCCGCGCCAAAAGGATGCGCGCTTTTTCGTATTGGTTGGAGAAATCGGTGACTTGGGCGTACAGCGTTAGCGCAGCTTCATACTTGCCGCGATCGCGAAGGAAACGGCCATAGGCTTCGATGCAGTCCTTTGTGGGCTCCATCTCGTAACTCTTCTTAAAGGCCGCCTCGGCCTTTTCGGGTTGGCCGGTTGCGATCAGGGCCGTCGCGCGCCTGTGGTGTACATAAGCCGAGTTGAAGCCCTTGGCAATCAAGCCCTCCAAGTAGCTGAGGTGCTCTTCGGCATTGGCCGCTTCCTTGTTGAACAGGGAAAGTGCGTTCAGGCGGAACAGCAGCGCGCGCGGTCCGAAATTGAACAGCGTAATCAGCGGCTCCGGGGGCGGCGCGTAATCGGTTTGCTCCAATTGGATCTCAAGCGAGCTGCGGAAACACTTAACCGCCAATTGAGCATCGTTGATTCCACCGGGCATCAGATACAGATTGCCCAGCAGCGCATAGGCCTCGGCGTAGGCGGGGTAAATCTCGACGGCGCGCTCGAGGTTGCTCTTGGCCAGGTAGGGGATTTCAGCCGAGATCGCATCCAATGCGTGGGCGTAATGGGCGCGCGAGCTGTTCACCGAGTTGTTCCGAATATTGTGCTCCCAATAATCGGTATTGGTGACCCAGTTGCGCGATTCAACGTGGTTCCAAACGCCGGCGCCCGCGGCCAGGGCCAAGCCCAGGGCGGCACCGGCGCTTCCGAAGCGCACCAGGGTGGCTCCCAGGAAGATGGCAACCAAAGCGGAGGGCAGGAACAAAGGCGCCTCGCTGAACATGTGCGAGGTGGGCAAGACCACGTTGGAGGTCAGGAGCAGAAAAGCGAAGAAGCCCAGCACCAATGCGGAACGGGTGCGGCAGCTCTTGTAGAAGCTGACGGCCAGGAAGACCGAGACCAGCACCACGGCCAGGCCGAATAGGTTCCAAAGGCTGAAGGCTTTCAGCACGGGCACTTGCCCAAAGCTGTAGTCGGCGCCGAAGCCCCAATTGGAGCTGAGTGTGTTGATGCCCAGGGCGGCGCCGGTGCTGGCGGCCATCATGCGCAGACCGTTGGCGGCCCGCGTGAGCACGTCGTAGGAGAGCAGGGGATTGGTCAATTCCTGCGTCGCTTGAAATTGCGGCAGCAATTGCCCGCCCACGGAGGCGCGCAAGACCAGGGCTGCGGCGACGGACACCAGGCACAGGATCAAAGCCCCGGAGCGGCCCATGGCGGCGGCCATTCCGCTGCCGATGCCGCCCTCGCGAGAGCGAGCAAACTCACCGAAGAAGAAAATCACCGGCAGGGCCAAGGCGCTTTCGTGGGAGAGGCAGGCGAGCAGCAGCAAGATTGCTGCGCCGGGCAGATTGGAGGGTTTGTCGGCGGATCGCAGCCACAGCAGCCACGCGCCGAAGCCGAGCGCGGCCGCGGTCAGCACCGCAATGTTGCCGACGTCGAGAACGGCCGAAAGGTGTACCGGTAAGGTCGCGAAGAGCGCTCCCGAAACCAGCGCCGCCTTGGCATTGCGGGTCAGCTGGAAAGCCAACTCGGTCACCAGCAAGGCCGTGATCACATACAAACCCAGAATGATCGCGTGGTATGGGAAGGGCGCGTCTCCAGGTTCGGCCGGGTTGTAGGGGCCCGCGGCCATGGCCGTCAAACCCAGCAGGAATGTGGGTACGGGGCGATACAGGACCGGAGCGGAAGCGGAACCTTCCCACCAAGTGGCCGTGAGCGTTGCGCCCAGGGTCCCCAGGCCCGGATCGTTTTGCACGTCGAGCAGGGCTTGGTTGCGGGTCACCAGCTCCAGGCCGTCGCCCACGAGTTCGGCCCCCCAGGAGCCGCTACCGCCGAGACTGGTCAGGTAGGGGACGATGAAAAAGGCCAGAGCCAGTACGGCGACAATCGCCTTGTGGGAGGCGGGAACGGTTTCGGTGGCCGCAGGGGCCTGGGCGGGGCTATTCATGGCGGAAGATGTTAGTCGGGGTGCGCCGTTTGGCGCAATCAGCGCTCGCCGCAAGAGTGCATTTGCTCAGGCATTGCGAGCGTGACGAGCAGCCGAGCCGGCGGGTTCCCCCCCGGCGATCGGTCTCGAATGGGGCTTCCTGTCGGCTTTGACTTACTTTGGGTCCATCCAGCGACGACGCCCCCGGCTCAGGTCCCTACGTGGATGCGAGCCGATCAAGAAGACGACTTGGATTTCATCGGCAATCTTTTGCCAACGCTGACTAGGCTGACCGGCCCCTCGCGCCCTGTGCGATGCCGGGAGTGTTCCCCCCAAATTTCCCCCAACCAAAAAGCAGCAAGACGTGAAAGATCCCTTCAAGACGCTGGCGAACTGGATTGATATTCCCTCGGTGACGGGTGCGGAGGGGGATTATGGGGATTGTTTGGCGGGCTTCTTGGAGGCGCAGGGCTTTTCTGTTGAGCGGCAGGAGCTGTCGCCGGGCCGATTCAACCTGCTGGCGCGGGCCGGCGAGCCGCGGCTTGTGTTTTGCACCCACTTGGACACCGTGCCGCCGTTTTTCGGGCCGACGCTGGAGCGCGGCCTGATTCGCGGGCGGGGCTCCTGCGACGCCAAGGGGCAAGCCTTGGCCATGATTCAGGCGGCGCGCGCCCTGATCGATTCGGGCGAGGATCGCATCGGCTTCCTATTCACCGTCGGCGAGGAGGTCGACAGCGTCGGAGCCGTCTTGGCGGACGCAAAATTGGCCGATCCCTGGCGGCCGGAATTCACCATCGTCGGTGAGCCCACCGACAACACGTTCGTGCGCGGCCACAAGGGCGTGCTCAAGTGCGTCTTGGAGGGCCACGGCGTCGCCGGCCACAGTTCGCAACCGGTGGGGCCGTCCGCCGTGCACGAATTGGTGGCGGTGCTTTCCAAGCTCATGGGCGAGCAGTGGGGCGAGCACGCGCTCTTTGGCTCGACCACATTGAACATCGGAACGATCGCCGGCGGCCTGGCAGAAAACGTCGTCGCGCCCGAGGCCAAGGCGGAGCTGATGTTTCGCTTGGTTGAAGATCCACAGGGCGTATTGGCGCGCGTGCGCGAAGCCTGTGGCGAGCATGTCGAAATGAGCATGGGCCAGGGCTACAGCCCGGTCGAATTCGAAGTGCCCGACGGCAAAGATTCGAAAGTTGTTGCCTTTGCAACCGACGCACCCTTTCTCAGGAGTTGGGGCAAGCCCCTGCTCTACGGACCCGGCAGCATCCTCGATGCACACACCAGCCACGAAATGCTGGAATTGAATTCTTTCGAACAGGCCGTGGCCGAACACGAAAGCACAGCACGCGAATTGCTCGCGCGAATTCCGCGATGAGCGAACACTTGCAAGGTGAAGCATTGCTCGACGCGCTGGAGTCCGGCGAAGTGCGCGTCGCAGAGCCCGACGGTCAAGGCGCTTGGCGCGTTCACGCCTGGGTCAAGGAGGGCATCCTTGAAATCTTTCGCAGTGGAGCTTTGGTCGAGATGCCGGGCGCCGGCGGCGGCTTTGTTGACAAGCGGGCCTTTCCAGTGCGAGCTTTCTCACCGCAGCAAAACATTCGCTTGGTGCCCGGCGGTTCCGCCGTGCGACGCGGAGCTTTCGTCGCCGGGGGCACGGTCCTGATGCCGCCCTGCTACGTCAACGTCGGTGCTTTCGTGGGCGCGGGCAGCATGATCGATTCCCATGCGCTCGTCGGTTCCTGCGCCCAGGTGGGAGAGCGCGTGCATTTGTCCGCCGCCGCTCAATTGGGCGGAGTGCTCGAACCGGTTGGCAGCAGGCCCGTAATCATCGAAGACGATTGCATGGTCGGCGGGGGGGCCGGTGTGTACGAGGGCGTGCGCATTGGTAAAGGTGCTGTATTGGCCGCCGGCACGATTCTGACGGCTTCGACTCCGGTCTTTGATCTACCCAACAAGCGCTCCCTGACGGCCGGCGGCGATGTACCGCTCGAAATACCGCCCGGAGCGGTGGTCGTACCCGGCACTCGTCCCGCTTCGGGAGGATTTGCCCGGGAGCATGGGCTGGCGATTAGCTGCGCTTTGATCGTCAAATACCGCGATGAGCGCACGCAAGCGGCAGTGACCTTGGAGGATTCCCTGCGCTAGTGTCCCTGCCGCTGGAATGTGCGCTCGACGCCGGTTTGAGCGGGCACCTCGCTCTTCCAGCTCATGCTTGTCGGCGGCGAGGAACCAGGCGGCACCCTCGCTGGGAGCGGCGCCGGGATTTAACTGGGGACGCGTAACCTGGACGGGAAGCGAAGTACTCTTCGATAGAACTGTGATTGCACTTCAAATCTTGATCCTAACGACCGCCGGCTCCCAGACCGGCATGGCGCCACTCCGTGACGTGAGCGCCCAGCCGGTGCAGCCGGCCCTGGTAGAAGGGGATTTTCCGGACCGGGTTGCGCTAACGATTGCCGCGCCGCCCGCTGCTCGGCTTGCGGCGGTGAAGCCGGTTGGGTTCCTTCTTGCGAGTTCGCCCCAGGAACCGCTGGAAGCTCAACGCATAAGTCGCATTCGCCGGTGGGCCAACCGAATCGGCTCCCAGGGCATGCAGCGCAATCGCGACGACAAGGTCATCGATGAGTATCTCGACATCCTCAGCAAGCAATTGCAGAGCGATCCCGATCGACTTGTGGCCGTGGGCGAAACGTGGTTGCTGGTTTTGAGCGTGGGCCTGAATACTTACCCGAAGGATTGGGATTACGGACCCGGCGGGGGACTGTTCGAAGTGCGACGCAAAGCTTTGGCGCGCCTGCTGCAAGCTGCCGAAACGCCGGCCGGCGCGAGCCTCTTGCAGTGGATCTTTCACGACGTCTTGCTGGGCTCGCACCCCACCAGCTTGCCGCAACGCTTCGCCGCACTTTACTTGGTGAACAAAGCGGGGCCGCAGGGACTGGACACGGCTTTGCTTGAATTGTCGCGGCGCGGGGGAGATGCGTTGCGCCCCGAAGCCCTGCGGCAGTTGCCCCTGCGCAACAGCGCGGCGGTCGACAATTATCTGGTCGATAACTTGGGCCGACCCTTCGACTTTGTTCTCGATCCCCATCCCTACAACTTGATGATGGAGCGGTTGGAGCGCGAACCGCCATTGGATGCCGGGGCCCAGGCGCGACTGTACGAGCGCGTGCAGGCAATGATGATCCATGATGATTGGCGGGAGGCGGCGCGCGGGATCGGTTTGGCGCGCGAGTTGAGTCCACTTTTGGCCGCGCCGCTTTTTATTGAAGCTCTGCACATTTGGGCGGATCGAGTCGGCGAAAATCGTTCGCTGCGACTTGTGCATGAATTGTCGAGCAACTTGCGGCGACTGTCGGGCAAATCGATCGGATCCGATCCAAGGCGTTGGAGGTCTTGGTGGCGGGCGGTTGCCGAAGGTCGCGCCGAACTGGGCAGCAGCGGCGCTCCGCCGCCGGTTGAGGAAACGAAGACGACCTTTTTTGGTTTGAACGCGGTTTCGGATCGATTGACGTTCGTCATCGACCACTCCGGCAGCATGAACTACAACTGGGGCTCGTCGAAATCGACGCGTTACGAAGAGGCCATCCGGCAGATGATGGACTACCTGCAGGCGGTCGGACCGAGCGCGCGCTTCAATGTGATCCTGTTCTCGAGCGAGCCGCTCAGGTCAACTCCGAACCTGGTGGAAGCGACTCCCAAGGTCTTGGAAGCCGCGCGACGCTCTCTGCTTAGCCGCACTCCCGACGGAGGCACGTATCTCAAGCCGGCGGTGGAGTTGGCTTTGTCCTGGAAGCGCGGCGGCGCCAAGGTCGAATTGCCGGAGGCGGACACGGTGATTGTCCTGTGCGACGGCGTGACGGCGGAGGGATTGAGTTGGGTCGCGCCGCTGATTCGCTCGGGCCAGGCCGAGTCCCAAATGATTTTTCATTGCGTTCAAATTGGTGCCGGCGGCGATGGAACCCTGGAGGCCTTGGCGGAGATCACTGGCGGGCAATTCGTCCGCGTGACTCCCTAGCTCGGTCAAGCCGCTGCCGGGGCCCCGCCGAGTGGGCTCTTCGCCACCCAGCAGGCTCGGAAGGCCCGGCATGAAGGAACGGCCCAGCGCTCACTTCTCGCGGCTCCCCAAGGTTCGGCGCGGACGCCCCAGGCCTGGGCTGCCGATTCCGCGCGGTCCCCGGCACCACGGGGGCAACTGGGACGAGAAATCTTCGAATCGCTTGCGTCCGCGGGGCCCCGCGGGGGATTGTGGCTCTCGATGAAACTCGTTCGTCAGCAGGGGGCCGTGTCGCCCGAGGTTTTGATCGCGACCCATCAGGGCTCTGTGCGTGGCTTTTTGCGCTTTCTCGGCTGCCCGGCCTCCCAGCTCGATGATCTCGTCCAGGACACCTTTTTGATGGTGTTGGACTCGCCGTTTGAACAGCGAAGCAGTGCCGCAACGGCCGCCTATTTGCGCATGGTGGCACGCAACCTGCTCTTGAAGTCCTTGGCCAAGCAATATCGACAGCAAGAGGTCATGGATGCTGAGGCGGCTGAAGAGGCTTGGAGTGGATTCGATCGTGGCGACGCCGGTCGCGGCTACCTCAGCGCCCTGCGTGAGTGCCTGCGCGAAGCCCGCCCGCGCATGCGCGATGCCATCGAACTGCGCTACCGGGACGGACTGGAACGGACGGCGATCGCCATTCGTTTGGGCTTGTCCGAATCCGGCGTCAAATCCATCTTGGTGCGCGGCGTGGCCAGTTTGCGGTCCTGCGTAGAGCGGAGGCTTGGGGCATGACGGCGGGCAAGAATTCCTCGGAGCGCGTGCTCGAATACGCCCTCGATGTTCTCTATCGCGAGGACACACAAGAGAAAGATTCGAGCGCGGCCATCCTGGCGGCATGGAAAGAGCGCTGCGATCAGAAAGCAGCCCAAGCAGAGCAAGACGGTGCGTTTTCGGACGAGCGCGAAGCCGCGCAGCCCGCGCCGTCCGGTGATTGGGTCGCGGGCGAGAAACCAAGTCTTCAGGCCGAGCGCCGATCGCTGCAGTCCACGCGTTCGCGCGCCGTGAACGGTGCCGACGTGCA
>JAJDES010000183.1 GCA_029259675.1 Planctomycetota bacterium | reverse complement strand
CATCTCCTCGATGTTCTTGAATGCGGGCGCCATGGCGACCGGCATTTGGATGGCTTCAGAGTTGGCCATGGGCCGGAGCACTCAAGTCGGGGCAGCGGCAAAAGTCGGGGCGGGGCGGATGATTCCGCTGCTGATTTGCATGCTGTTTTTCATGATCGTGCTCACTCTTGGGTGCATGTGCCTGATCGTGCCGGGAATCTTTATGTACATCGTTTGGTTCGCTTGGGCGCCATTGATTGTCTTGGAGGACGAATGGAATTTCTTCAGGCGCTCAGCCGTTTTGGCAAAAGACAGTTGGGGCAAAATTGCACTTGTCATGCTGGTGAGCACGATCATCGTTGGGCTGCCGGGGATGATTATCGGTGCCGGCAGTTTTCTGTTTGGCGATCAGCCTTCCCCAACAACAGGCCTCTCTTTTGACGACTACGTCCAGCCTTACTGGATGTCTGCCGCAAACATCCTGGTGACGGCGTTAACACTGCCCTTCTCGTCAACAGTCGTGACACTTCTGTACTACGACATGCGTGTCCGCAAGGAAGGCCTCGACGTGGAGCTGTCTGCCGCCGGTATGGACGCGGCCGTGGATTCCGCAGGCCCAGTGGATGGCGAAACCCACGAGTAATTTCATGCCCGGGGCCTTGCGGCAATTTCAAAGACTGTTCGCGTGTGATCAACTGCGTCAATGGACGCGGTCGGTCACTCGATGCGTCATGCCTGCGGCACTGCTAATGCTCGTGCTGCAGAGGCAAGTCGCGGGATTCGGTTCGGCCTCCGTCGTGCAGGAGGCATCAGAGGCCGGTGCGCTACCCGCGCGGGCGGAAGTGACGGAAACGATTGATCGAGTACTGAGCGGCGATGAGTTCCTTTGGAAGGAAGAGAGCTACATCAGTTCACTAATCCGCCAAGCCAAGGAGAAGTTTTTCGAATTGCTTGGGAGCGCGCTTGAGTCGCTGTTCGGCTTGGGCATCGACAGTGTTCTCATCGCGCGGGTCATCATCTTCATCCTCGCGGCAGTTTTGCTGCTACTTGCGATCAAGTTGATCATCCTCTACTTGGATCGACGGCGCCGGGGCGAGTTGCCCGCCGAGCAGGACTGGGTTTCGACGCAACCAGCGCTCCAAACACCCTCCGCTTTGCTGGACGCCGCCCGTCATTCGGCTGCTGAAGGTCGCTTTGAGGAGGCCATGCACCAACTGTATCAGGGCGTGATTCTCTGGCTCGACGAGCGCGAACTCGCCGGTTATGAAGCTGGGAAGACAGGCGGCGAGTACGCGCGCGAAATCAAGTCCGCCGAGGCGAAGAATAGCTTCAAAGAGCTGTTGCGCGCTTTCTATCCCGTAGCCTTCGGCGGTCGTTCCGCAAGTAGCGAAAAATGGGCCAGCATGCAAAGTGCGGCTGACAAGATCGGAGCCCTCGAGTGAGCCTGGGGGCCCGAAATCAAAAGTGGGTGGTTGTGGCCGCCTCGCTGCTCTTCCTCGGCGTTGCGATATTCGCTCCGACGGAAGACGAAAACAATCCGAACTTGGTGCGCCCCAGCTCCTTCTTGACGAATCGATCCGATGGCAAGGCACTTTATCTCAGTGCGGAGGAGCTCGGGATTGAATGCGATCGTTGGATGAGCCCGACCTCGCTCTTGGATCGGAAGGTCGCAAATTTCGTCAGCCTGCACCCCTCGGTTCGAATGACTTTTTCGGAAGCCGATCAAATTTTGAGCTGGGTCAACCGTGGTGGGCATTTGCTCTATGTTCCCGCAGCTTCCTCCATGGGGGGCGATTCAGGTTTTGAAGCTCGCGAAACGGACCCGCTATTGAGCCGGTTGAAAGTGCGTTCTGAAGGTGTATGGGACCGAATGTCGATCAAACCCTCGCCGATGAAAATTGATCGATCGGCCTGGGCTCCGGCGGAGCCGCTGTTTGCTGACATGGGGGCGGCCATCGGCGGGTTGGGACACGGGCTGGCGCTTAGGGCGGATAAGGAAAAGCGAAATCAATGGGAGATTCTCGCAAGCCGCAACAGCTCGGACAGGGGCCTTGCCCGTGGAGATGCTACCGAGGCCTCGCAATCGAAGGTCATGGATGAGTCCGCCGCCACTTCCGGTGCTGTGATCGGAATAGCCCGGCGCTCCTACGGCTCGGGCGAAATCGTTTTGCTTTCGGATGCGACGGACTTGCTCAACGGTCGAATCAACGACAGTGAGCCGGCACTCTTCGTCTTGCGTCTGCTTTCCAGTTGGCGTGGGCGGGGAGTGGTGTATTTCGATGAGTTGCACCACGGGTTTAAGGCCGGAGAGGGCCTGCTGGCGACAGTTTGGGGTTGGTTGCGTCGCTCCCGTCGGGGTCAAGCTTGTCTTGGGTTGTTCTGTTTGATCCTGATCGCCGTCTTGATAAATGGCCTTCGCTTGGGCAGCCCCATTCCGGCGCCACCGAAATTCGGGCGTTCCTCGCTCGACCATGTCGATGCGCTTGCCCAGGCTTACTCGCGCGCCAACGGAAGAAATCGGAGCGCTCAATTGTTGCTTGAGGGCTTTAGGCTGCGGGAAGCGAGGGGCGCGCTGCGGTCCGATTCCCTGGCCCTGCACCTGGATGATCTCGCGCAGGCTCATCCCGAGCTCGCCGCTGAAGTCGAATGCTTGAGAGCGGAATTTGAAGCCCTGGAGCGGAAACCGGATCCAACAAACAAACCCGACGACAGAAGTCGTCCCAGTCTCACCCGATTGGCCCAGGCCATGGACCGCGTTCACGCTGTTGCCCATGCCAAGGCCGGCCATCACAAATCATTGCGAGTGAGCTAGTCTCCGCCCGCTTAAACGAATTCCGCCAATCCCAAGGGGAGCACCACGTGTCGAACGCAACCAACTTAAGTCCCGAAGCCGCGCAGCAGGTCGGCGAAAAGCTTCGCCAGTTGGCGGATCAAATCTCCTCGGTGGTCCTCGGCCAAGGCGAAGCTGTCGAACAAATGTTGGTCGCGTTGTTGGCCGGCGGACACGCCCTGATCGAGGGCGTGCCGGGCACGGCCAAAACCCTGGCCATCCGAACGCTCACGCGCTGTGTGGACGCCAAGTATTCCCGCATCCAATTCACCCCGGACTTGATGCCGACGGATGTGACCGGCGTCAATGTGCTCAACGAGGTGAAGCGCGAGTTTGAATTCCGTGCGGGGCCGATATTCGCAGACATATTGCTGGCCGACGAGATCAACCGGGCCCCCGCGAAAACACAGTCTTCGCTCTTGGAAGCCATGGCGGAGAGTCAAGTGACGGTGGACGGTACGACCCACAAACTGTCCAAATTGTTCACCGTGTTTGCGACGCAGAACCCGGTGGAGTACGAGGGCACCTATCCTTTGCCGGAAGCTCAACTCGATCGCTTTCTCTTGAAGATAGCGGTCGATTATCCGAGCGAGGAAACCGAAGTGGGCATCTTGGATCGGTACGCGGAGGGCTTCGATTCGGCCGAGCCGGACAGCTTCGGCGTCGAGGCACAGCTAAGCAGCCAAGACCTCATCGGCATGCGCCAGATGACGCGACTTGTGCGGGTGGAGCCCGAATTGCGCAGCTACATCACGGCACTCGTTCGGCGCACGCGCCAGGATGCGAACCTGTTCCTCGGCGCCAGCCCGCGCGCGGTCGTCGCACTCTTCCGAGCTTCTCAGGCCAAAGCCCTGTTGGAGGGCCGCGACTACGTCACCCCGGATGATGTGAAGGAGCTTGCCATCGCAATCCTGCGCCACCGCGTGATTTTGGCGCCCGAGGCCCAAGTGGACGGAATTAGCGCGGACTCGCGCATTGAGGGAGCCATCGCCGCGGTACCCGCGCCGAAGTAAATGCTGCCCTTGCCTTCGCGCCGCCAGTTCCAAGGACTGGCGCTCTTCATCGTCTTAAGCGTGTTTTCTCCACTCGTGGGCTGGGCCGGCGTGCTGGCGATGATCGCGCTTTTCGGCTTCGATGCGCTGCAAGTGAGGCAACGCGCAGCCCCCAAAATTACGCCCGATTTCAACCCGCGACTTTCCCTGGGCCAGCGCAGCCACTGGACCTTGTTGTTGGAGCAGCGCAGTCAAGAGCGCATGCGATTGCTGCTGGCGGCGGACATCCCCGCGAGTCTGGCCGGCCCCGATGCCTACGATTCGCGCGCGCTTCAGATCGCCCCGCGGGGCGGCACTCGCGTGCGTTTTGCCCTGCACGCCCGGCAGCGCGGCAAGTTCCAAATCAGCAAGCTGCACCTGCGTATCTTGGGCCCGCTCGGTTTGTGTTGGCGCGAGTTGCAAGTGGATGTTGAAAGTGAACTGCGGGTTTTTCCGGGCTTGCGTGAAAGCAAACGTCAACGACTGTTGGCGTGGAATCGCCACCTGCGCAATCCGGGGCCCAGGCGCGTGAATCAACGCGGCGACAGTGGCTCATTCGAATCCCTGCGCGAATACGTGCGCGGCGACGACCCGCGCCGAATCGATTGGAAATCGACAGCCAGGCAGAACCATATGATGGTGCGACGCTACGAAGCCGAGCGCAGTCAAAACATCATCTTGTGCATCGATTGCGGCCGGCAAATGACGGAGCGCATCGGGGGCGACGAACGCTTGGATCGCGCCTTGGCCTCGGCCTTGGTTTTGACCGATGTGGCGCGCAACTTCAAAGACAACGTCGGCCTGTTCATCTTCTCGGACCGCATTCAAACCATGCTTCCGCCCGGGCGCCATTCTGCCGAGCGCCTGGCGCGGCTGCTCTCCGACGCGCAATCGAGCTCGGTTGAGCCGGATTACCCGCGCGCCTTGTTGACGCTCTCGCACATGGTCAAGCGGCGTTCACTGATGATCTTCTTCAGCGACGTGATCGACAGTGAAGTTTCCGCACCCATTGCCGCCCACCTAAAACAACTCTCGCGCCGCCATTTGCCGCTATTCGTCGCGCTCCAGAACCCGGAATTGGAAAGCGCCGCCACCGCTCCCGTAGAAGATGACGAGGGCGCCTACCACCGAGCTGCCGCCGCTGAGCTGATGCAAGCGCGCAACAAGACCCTGCAATCGATGCGCCATTCGGGCATTGCGGTGCTGGACGTGGACCCGGACGCCGCGATCGAATCGGTCGTCAATGAATACATCGACATCAAACGCCGCGGTTTGCTGTAGCGATCAATGAATCGTCGGATCGCCGCTCCGAACACCTAGGTCACGATCAGCTTCGGTGACGCGGACTGGAATCTCGGATATGCCTGCAGCCCTGCATCAGTCCCAATCGTCATCGGCGATTCCGAAGAGGCGGTCGTGTTCGGAGGCGCCCACGTGGCATGCCATGCAATCTTGCAGGGCTCCCGCGCGTACGATGGATTCTCCGCTTGGACTCGTCGTAGCGTAGACCCAACCCCGGTCGGTGCCGGGCGTGTCCGCTTCCAATTTCATCATGACGAACAGACCGGAGCGTTCAGCGGGGGCGTACCACTTGCCGTTTTCCGGCGCCATGAGTAGGCCGTTGGGCGCGGTGTGAAAGACTGGAGACTCGGCAGG
>JAJDES010000182.1 GCA_029259675.1 Planctomycetota bacterium | reverse complement strand
CATGCTCTGCACGTCTTCTTCACCCTCACCCGCTTCGCCGGCGCCCACAAAGACACGCACATCGCAATGCTCGCGCAGGTAGGGCAACAAATGCCCGGTGTAATCCCCGATGCCTGAGCGCAGGCTGCGGGCTGTCGTGACGAGAGCTAGCTTCAAGGAGAGTCTGGAGGCCGCTGCGACCAAAGGGGGAGTTCCGCGCACTGCTTGGGGCAGCAGCGTTCAGGCGCTTTTAAGCTGTGAGGATTTCGACGCCGTCGGGCCCGAGATAAATGGAGTGCTCGGTTTGAGCAACCATGATGCCGCTGTCCTCCACCAGGGGGGGAAAGCGCAACATGGAGCCCTGCTTCGTCAATTTGGATATGACGTCTTCCAGTTCCGTGCGATCGAAGGCGTTGAAGTAACGGCGCGCGATAGGCAATCCGCGCCAGGAGTCAATTTCGCGCAGAATGTCGCGATTGAGTCCCTTGGCCTTCTTGGGCGGTCGCACCATCATGAAAACTTCGGACTTGCCCTGCTCGCGAATGTAGCCGCGACCGGTGCTCGCAAAGGGCTCGATAGCGAAGAGCATTCCCGTCTTCAAGCGTCCCCCGCCGCGCTCGCCGTAGTTCGGGATTTGGGGCGGAGTGTGAACCTTCCAACGCGCCAAGCCATGCCCCGTCAAGTTGCGCACGGGCTCATAGCCGGCGGCTGTGATCGTGCGCTCGATTGCAGCACCCAATTCACCCACCGGCACACCGTCTTCGATACTTGCGATGGCTGCGGCCAAAGCGTTGGAGGAAGATGCAATCAATTCTCCCCAACGACCGTCGCTCGACAAGTCAACCGTTGTGGCTGTGTCTGTGATGTAGCCATCCACATGCACGCCCAAGTCGACCTTGACGCAATCGCCCTCTTCGTAGGTCGTCTTGTCTTCGGGCGACGAGCAATAGTGGGCGGCCACGTCGTTGCGACTTGATTGGGCCGGAAAACCGGGATGGGCACCCGCCTCCCGAATCATCTCTTCGATGGTTTCGAGGATGGTTCGGATTTCTACTCCTGGCCGGATGTTCTCGCGCGCCCACTCGCGGCAGCGAGAGGCAATCTTGCCGGCCTTGCGCAGGCAGTCTAATTCGCTCTTGTTCACGCCAAGCAGGATACGAGCCCCCGTCGAATGCGGCAATCGCGCCAGAGAAAGCTGATCGAAAGCGCGTGGGGCGTATACTCCGCCGGCAATGGATCCGCGCGCATCCTTGGAGCCTCCCCAGCCGAGAGCGAGTGCGTCCGTTTGGAAAGCGGTCGCCGTTTTGGCTTTGGTTGTGGCCCTGTTTCTGCGTGAAAGCCTGTTCGGCGCGCAGATCCTGTCTCAAATCGACGTCTTGCCCAGCTTTCAGCCTTGGTCTGAAGCTGCCGCCGAAGACTATCAGCCTTCCAACAGGCTGCTGCTCGATCAGTCGGAGCTGACCCAGCCCTTCCTGCACTTCTTCGCCCAGCGCCTAGCCGAGGGCGAGCTGCCACTGTGGAACCCCCACAATTATGGCGGACACCCGGTCGCCGCGGGCCCGACGGGCGCTTTGTTTTGGCCCCCCCATTGGGTCTACTTCGCCTTCCCTTCGTGGAGCTTTTACGCCTGGCACGCCTTCGGCCGATTGCTCTTCATCGGACTCTTCACTTGGCTCTTCATGCGCAGGCTCGGACTGAGCGACCTGTGCTCCATGCAAGCGGCCGTTGCCTTTTGCCTTTGCGGCTTCAACGTGCTTTGGCTGGGACACCCGCACACCAACGTGTCGCTGTTCCTGCCATTTCTCCTGTGGTGCGTGGAGCGCACCGCAGCAGATCCCAGCCCAAAGAACGGTGCGCTGAGCGGAGTCGGCGTCGGATTCGCTCTCCTGGGCGGCCACTTGCAAACGGCCCTACACGTATTCCTGATTGTCTTGGCCTGGGCAATCGCGCGCAGCTTTCCCTCGCGACTTGGAAGCAAACTAGGCCCGGCCGGTCTGCGCACACTCGCACTCGGAACCGGTTGCGGATTGCTGCTGGCCGCGCCGCAATTAATTCCGTTCGCCGAGTACATGAGCGACAGCCAAGGTCGCGCGGTTTCCGGAGCCGAACAACTGGTCAGCGACGTGCCACTCTCCCAAGCGGCCAAGTTCATGCTGGCACCGCGCAGCTTCGGCGCTCCCGACACCCATAACTACAGCGGACCGGAGGGCAACCATCTCAATTTCCAAGAGTTGGCCGGTGGCTTCGTCGGCAGTTGGGCGCTGATACTCGCCGTGGTTGGGATTTGCTTTCCACGCCGCCTGCGCGCTGTCTCTGCGATTTTGGCCGTTGGAGTTGCGCTCTGCCTGGCTATCGCTTGGCAAATGGAGCCGTTCCACGCTATCGCCAGGGCCATTCCAGGCTTGGGCAGCACGAAGCTGATGCGCTTTCTGCTGCCGGCGGCTTTTGGACTTGCCGCCCTTTCAGCGTTCGGATTGCAAGCTTTGCTCGCGGGCGATCGCATTCCGCGCGCGCTGCGCACAATCATCGGCCCGGCGTCGATTTTGTTGACCGCTGGTCAGCTTTATCTCTTCGGCTACAACTACAACCCGAGCATCGGGCGCGACGATCCCCACTTTCTGCCGCGCACATCGATTACCGACTTTTTGGCCTCGACTCCGTCGCCAGGACGCGTGATCGGAGTCGATGGAACAGCCTTTGCCCCCAACGCAAACCTCTTCTACCCCGGCGTTGACTTGTTGACCGGCTACGACGGCATTGAACAGCGCGCTATGGCGGAATTGGTCGGACTTCTCACCAGCGATGAGCGCGCCGAACTTTACGTGCGTGAAATCCGTTGGTTCGACAAGTGGATCCCCCTGGCCAGCGCGCTCAACCTGCGCTATGTGCTGAGTGACAAGCCCCTGCCTGCGCCACTCGAGTTGGTGCTGGATGAGAAGCTCTTGCTGTACGAAAACCCGACAGTGCTTCCGCGCGCCTTCGCCGCTGAAGATGTACGTGTCGTCACGGATCCGGAACAGCGGCTGCAAATCCTGGGTGCCGAAGACTTCAATCCGACCACCGCACTGCTCGAACGCGAATCGGAAAGCCCCCATTACCGAAGCTGGCTTGAGCTGCCCACAAGGGCCGAATCAGGTCGCGTGCAACTTGTGAATTACGAGGCGCGCGAAGTCAGCATCGAGGTCGAACGCCAAGCCCCCGGCCTGATCGTTCTCTCCGACGCTTGGGACCCGGGCTGGAGCGCAACGGTGAATGGTCAGCCGGCACCGATCGAGCGAGTGGACCACGCCCTGCGCGGAATCTGGGTACCGGGCGGCCAATCGCTGATCGAGATGCACTACGGGCCGGAATCGATGCGATGGGGCCTGATTTTGGGAGCTCTGGGGGCAATCGGGCTGATTTTCATGGCAAGCCGCCGGCACAGCTCAACGAGTGGGGCCCCGGCACCCGATGAGAGTTGACGTGCGAATCTCAATCTCAGCCCCCTTGGCCGCGCTGCTGGTCAGCCTCACCGCGCCGTCCTGCGTGATTCACGAATCGCGGACGCTGAGCGACCCGACGCCCGTGATCCGCGTAAACCACCCTGTACGCGCCTGGAACGTCGTAAGCCCGGCCGGCAGGGTCGGAGTGGTGGTTCACTTCCAGGCGCCTGGGGACGAGCAGGAGGGCTTCTACAGCGTTCGCAATCAATGGTCCCAGGACTTAGGGCTGATTGACCAGCTGGGCCGCGCCTGGGCCTACAAGCCCCACCAGCGCGAAGCCGCCTGGATCGGCACGGGCACCATCGCGGACGGCGCAGCTAGAATTTTGGGCCAAGCTGAGTGCGAGTTGCTGGAAATCGAGCTGAATCAGCTCGCTGCGGCGCAGGACTAAGCTCGATCGGCCACTTGCGCCGCCCATTTTTTCGCTGCGCGAAAAAACGGACGCTCGGCTCGCTGAAGGTGAATTGATGTGCGCAAGTCTCGCTTATAGACGGGCTCAGGAAATGCGACTTCTAAGCTTCGCGAACGAGCGCTGCATGCCCGCAAGCGAGACCGGGCGCTTTGCACAACGAAACCTCTCCAGCGCTTTGGGTGATTCGCTCGAAAGAGGTTGTGCAGGAGAAAGCACCTCGAAAAGGCGCCAACTACCCCCCTGAATCGGGGGGCACTAAGCAATCCCCATGATCAGGCTCCAAACCGGCGAGTTTATCGGCTCCTATCGCGTCCAGGACTTCTTGGCACGCGGTGGCTTCGCATGCATTTATCTCGCCGAAGACCCCGAAGGAAACAAAGTGGCCTTGAAAGTCGGCGATGTTGCCGGTGGCGGTCGCTACATCACGCGCTTCTTGGAAATCACCGCCAAGCGTTCCCCGGACTGGATCAGCCCGGACGAAACCCCCGGTGAAGCGATTTTCCTGCGCAACGACGGAATTCGAATCGATTTCCTCGACTTGCACGAGATCGACACGCTGATCCGCAGTGAAGCGGAATTGCTGACGACAGCTCGGCACCAGAACTTGATTCGGGTGCGTGAGGTCTTTGAGCACGAAGGGCGCCCGATCATTGCCATGGACTACGTTCGTGGCCGCACTCTGCGCGAGAAGATCCGCGCCTTGGAGGGCATTCGCCTCAATTGGTTCCTCTCGATCATTCGTTCGCTGCAAAAGATGCGCGACAAGGGTCAACTCGAGTACCACGGCGACCTCAAGCCCGAGAACATCATGGTCAAGCCGTCGGGCAGTGTCGTGATGCTCGACCCGGCCCTGCGCGACGACGAGCGCGGTTTGATTTCCACCACGCCGCATTACAACCCGTTGCTGCTGCGCTCGCCCAAGGCGGACGTGATGGGCATCGGCGTCATGCTCTACGAGATTCTCACCGGAACTTTGCCCTTTGATGAAGTTCCGTGGCCCTACGCCGGTCGCGAGCAAGGCGGAGAGGTCGAACGCCTGAGCCTCTCTTACTTCCTCAGCTACCCGCCGCCGCGCGATCTCAACCCCAATACTCCCGAAGCCCTGGCGCGGATTGTTTACTGCTGCCTGACGGTTCCCGAGTACGGATTGGAAGAGCTCGAGGAAGATTTGGTTGGTTTCCTGCGCCGCGAGTAAGGCGCCGAAATCAGCTTGAAATTCAAGCGCCCGCGATCGGAGAGTTCCGGTCGCGGGCGCTT
>JAJDES010000181.1 GCA_029259675.1 Planctomycetota bacterium | reverse complement strand
CAGAGTCGGATTCACACATTGATATGGATCTATGAGCCCCTCTTTGCTTGCGCGTATAAACCAGCTTGGACGGGCCTTCAAACTCGGACATGGGGCCCCGTGGAGATTATCCGCGCCCCCTTGTGCACCCCCAATCATGGGAATGCCATCCCCGCCGAAACGCCCTCCTGAGCCCCCCCTGCCGGCCTACCTCGGCAGCTTCCCCGGCCGATCTTCATGCCAAGCCCGAAATTGGGCTCGGGCTTGGAAAGTGATTCCTGCTGGATCGGGCAGCGCACCTGGGCAAGTCCGCAGAATCAGCTTCGAAACGGGGCACCCCGATAGCGAACCGACAGCAGATAGAGACCCTCGGGCGGTGCCGTCGCTCCGGCCAGACTCCGATCTCCGTCGGCCAAAATCTGCCCCACTTCGGCGGCGGTGCGCTGTCCGCGTCCGACTTCGATCAACGTTCCGGCGATCACACGGGCCATGCGATAGAGAAAGCCCGATCCGCCCATCACAATGGCGAAGCGATCCCGTTTGCGAATCAAACGCACCGAAGACAGGCGCCGAACCGTTGTCTTGCGCGGCGAACCGGCGTTGGCGAACGCGCGAAAGTCCTGCGTTCCGATCAAATGGCTAGTCGCTTCCCGCATGGCCCCAAAGTCCAGTTTCTCTCGCACCCAATGGGAATGCCGGCGAGCAAAGGGCGGACGGAAGCGCTCCGTTTGCACCAGATACAGGTAGCGCTTGCCGCAGGCGTCGTACTGGGCGTGGAATCCATCGTCGCAGGTCTCCAGGCGCCGAATCACAACTCCTTCCGGCAAGTGCGCATTGAGCGCATGCCACAGTCGATTGTCGTTCAGCGTGCAGTCCAAATGAAAGTTCGCCACCTGCCGCAGTGCATGCACGCCCGTGTCGGTGCGGCCGGATCCGCGCACGGTGATGGACTCACCCAGAAGCGCCTCCAGTGCCTCCTCTAGGGCCTGTTGAACCGTGTCGAAACCGTCTTGACGCTGCCAGCCATAGAAGCGGGAGCCGTCGTAGGCCACTTGAATACGTACGTTGCGCACGCTCCAAGCGTAGCTCAAGCCGGCCTTGTGCCACTATCCCTTACTGCCCGCCCAATCACCCACGTGGGGTGGGCCCGGAGGCAACGGGAGCATGAATGCATCGCGTGTGCCGCGCTGCCGCCACGTCCGATCCCGCCGCAATCAGGAAAAGCTGCGTCGGCGGTAGGAGCTGGGAATGCCCAACTCCGAGCGGTACTTGGCCAGGGTTCGGCGCGCCAGCTTGAAGCCGCGCGCCGCCATTTGCTCGACCAACTCATCGTCCGAGAAGGGTCGCGCGGGGTCCTCCCCCTTAACAACCTGACGCACGATTTCGCGCACATCTTCGCGGGCGCCGGCGGCCTCGCTGCCCTCAGTCGCACCGGCCGCACTTTGGAAGAAGTAGCGCAAAGGGTGGATACCCCAGGGATCTTGGGTGTACACGCCGGCCACAGCTCGACTGACCGTACTCAAGTGAATACCCAGTTCGTCCGCCACTTCGTTCATGCGCAGGGGCACCAGGTGACCGGGTCCATTCTCCAAGAAGCCGCGCTGATGAATGAAAACGGCCGTGGCTACCCGTTGCAAAGTTTCCTTGCGTTGCCCCAGGGCCTGTATGACCCCGCGCGCGGCGTCCATTTTGGTCCGCAGGTACTCCTTGATCTCGCGCTCCGTGCGCGGGTCTTTGTAGAGCGCGCGCACATCCGAATCGATTGAAAGCGACGGTAGTCCCGATTGATCGACGCGCACGACAAAACTGCCCTGGTCCAATTCCACGATGACTTCGGGATGTAGCGTGGGCACCGTCTCTTCGACCAAGTCCGCCACGGGCCGTGGATTGAGTGTGCGCAGGAAGCCGAGTAACTCTTCGAGTCGCGGCAATTCCAAATGCAGGGCCTTGGCGACACTCGGCAACTTGTTGCCGGCGATGTCCCCCAGGAAATCTTCCAGCAGGCTGCAGCACAGGCTGTAATCCTCGTCACCGGGATCGAGCTGCAACAGCATGGATTCGACTGCATCGCGCCCGCCGATGCCACGCGGTTCCAATGCTTGCAGCGCAGCAATGGCACGACCCAACAGGCCGTCTTCGGGACACAGACCCGCTTCTTCGGCCAACTCCAGGAGGCGTTCATCCTCCAGGGCCAGGTAGCCCTTTTCGTTCAAGCAGGAGACCAAGAAGCGCACCCAAGCTTCGAGTTCAGACTCCAAGCCGGCCAAGGCCAACTGTTCCTCGACAAGTTCGCCCAAGCTGCGCTCCGGAGCAGGTTGGCTGGCCAAGAATTCATCGTGACGACGCGTCGCCTCCCGATTTGAGCTGCGCGGGGCCTCGTAGGTTCGGGCAGCGCGCGAATCCTCCATCGCAAGCGCCTCGTTTTGTTCGAAGGTCTCCTGGATGTAGTTGGTCAATTCCTGTGTCGAAAGTTGCAACACATCGAGCGATTGCAGCATGCGCGGAAGCATCAGCATTTGCTGTTGCGTCCGTTGACTGAGGCTCTGCCGCATTCCCGCCTTGCGCTCCATAGGCAAGCCCTATCGGTTCGGATCGGACTTTGGTTGAGAGAGCAAGGGCTGCGGAACGGCCCCCTCGGCCGACATTCCCGAAAGCCGGCCTCAAGTTGGCGGCTCGGAACTCATCGGAATTCCTGTGGCCCGGGATCATCCGGCCAAAAACCGGCCCCTGGGGCCGCAGGGGCCCTACGCCCCGCCTAGCCCTCGCGCACGAACCGCCGCGATCCGACTCCGACTAACGAAAATCGGCCCGGGTCAAATTCTGCACAATTGCACGGAGTCAACCGCGCCGACGCAGCTCGCGCCTGCCGTCCAAGGCGTCCTCGAGCACGCCTCGATGCAGGTACTCGAGCGCACTCCCGGCCGGCATGCCGCGCGCCAAGCGCGTCACTCGCACCGCCAACCCGGCCGCCTCGATCGCCTCGAGCACAAACAGGGCCGTCGCCTCACCCTCCGCATCCGGATCGGTGCCCAAAATGACTTCTTCAATCGAGCCCTCGCGCAGTCGTCCGATGAGGGCTTCGACACTTAGGTGTCGCGGCTGAGTTCCGTCGGCCGGATTGAGCGCCCCCATTAAGACGTGGTAGCGACCGGTCCAAGCGCCGGAGCGTTCGACCGCTTCCACATCGCGCGGCTCTTCAACCACGAAGATCGCACTCGCGCTGCGCTTGGGGTCGTTGCAAAGTTGACAGGGATCCTGTTCGGCGACGTTGCGGCACTGACTGCAACGGCGCGTGTTGGCGATCGCGTGCGCAATCGAATGCGCAAGCTCCGACCCGTCTCGGTCGCGCAAGACGTGAAAGGACAAACGTTCCGCTGTGCGACGACCGACACCCGGCAGTTTTTCGAACGCGGCAACCAGCCGTTCAAGCGCAGCGGGATAGGCCATGGGGTCGCGACTGGGGGTCTAAAACGGTGGGTCTAAAACAAGCCGGGCAAATTCATTCCGCCCGTAACCCGGCCCATGCTTTCTTCGGACAATTTTTCGGCCTTGCCGAGTCCGTCGCGCAGCGCCGAAAGCACCAAGTCTTCAACGACAGAGACATCCCCCGATTGAATCACTTCGGGCGCGATTTTGATGCTTTGCAGTTTGCGATCACCCGTGACCTCAACCTGAACCGCGCCGCCGCCGGAACTGCCTTGAACAACGCGCGTGCGCAAATCTTCGCGCACCTTGTCCAATTCGCGCTGCATGACTTGGGCCTGCTTGAGCAAGTTGCCCATATCCCCCAGGGATCCACTCATTTGTTTTCCTCAATGATGCCGCCGAATAGATCGGCGACTTGTTTAGTCAGTGCGTCTTCGTGCTTGGGCTTCGGCGCCGTCTGCAGCTCAATGCTCAACTCAACCGGGGCGCCGGACACCGAAGCAAAAGCGCGCTCCAACGCGGCCCGATTGCGTTCATCATCCACAATCTTCCGGTCGGCCGCAGTCATGTTCTTGTCCAGCATCACGCGCGCAGCGTTCGGACGCGGAGCATCGAACTTCGCCCCGCGGCGCAAAACTTCCGCCAGCGCGGCGTGGGAACCCGCAAGGGAACTCAGCACCTCTTTCCAGGTTTCAAACGGAGTGCGCTCCGCAAGCTTGGCCCGGGACTCGGACTCGGACTCGGGCTTGGGCCCCGCGGCCGCTCGGCTCTGGGCCGCACCGGCATCCCGTTGCCGCTCCCGGCCCTGGTCGCTGTCCGCTTGGGGCTGATCCTTAGCAGCCGGTTCCGCTGCCGGCTTCGGCTTTGGCTTCGGGGAAGCCCCTTGGGCGCCCTTGGGATCCCCACCGTTTGCAGTTGCAGCCTTGTTGCTCGGCGGTGGCTGAGGTCGCAGCGTATCCGCTTGAGTCTTCTTGGTTTCAACAGGTGAATGCGCGGGCGCAGATGCTGCGGGCTGTGGCCCGCGAGTGGTCCCGCGAGTGGTCTCGGAAGTTGCTTCGGCCGCACGCTGCCTCGGCGGCGCCTGGCTCGGCGGAGAATTCGCAGGCCCCGGCCCCACGGCCACGGCCTGGGCTCCCCCGGCCGCCAAGCGTCCTTCCAATTGCAGCAGACGTTGTTCCAGGGCTGCCAAGCTGTCGACGTCACCGGCATGACAAAGTTCCAGCAGCGCCATCTCCAACACCAGCCGTTCGCTGTTCGGGCACAACCGAATGCGCTCGCGTGCGGCCAGCAACTCCTCCAGCCAGCGTTCGAGGCGATCGGCTCCCAATCTTTCAGCACGCGACTTGGCCAAGGAGCTATCCGAATCCAGCAGCGGCGAATCGGCGCCGCAATGGGCCACTAACAAACAGTCTCGAAGGTGCTGCAGAAGCGAGGTGAGCAATTCCACTTCACGCCCGGGTCTGTCGGGCAAACGCATCAACACCCCCGGCTTGTCACCGGCTTCCACACACAAGAGCAACTCGTCGAGATCGCGCGAGCCTCCTTCGGCTCCCAGGCGAGCCACATCGTCCATGCTGGGGTCGCCGCCGGAGAGGGCTAGCAACTGATCGCCCAGGGATAGCGCATCGCGCATGCCACCGCGCGCCAGTCGCGCCAGCTCTTCAATCACTTCCTTACTAGTTGTGATGCCCTCGCGGCTGAAGACTTCACTCAAGCGCCCGCCAATCCGCTCCTCGCTAATCGGCTGCAAGCGCAAAACCTGGCAGCGGGAGAGAATCGTGTCGGGCAACTTGTGCGGCTCAGTTGTCGCAAACAAGAATTTGGCGTGCGGCGGCGGCTCCTCAAGCGTTTTCAAGAGAGCATTGAAGGCCGCACGCGAAAGCATGTGGACCTCATCAATGATGTAAACCTTGTGGCGCGCGCGCATGGGCGCGAAGGCGGCTTGGTCGCGCAATTCGCGAATGCTGTCGACGCCCGTGTTCGATGCGGCATCAATCTCAATGATGTCCGCTTCGCTGCCTTCGTCGGCGGCTATGCAACGCTCGCATTCGCCGCAGGGGTCAAACTCACTTGCCGCTGCATCGCGCCCCGCACCGGAAGCAAAGGGACCAGCTTCGCAATTGAGAGTTTTGGCAAAGATGCGCGCCGTCGTCGTCTTGCCCGTACCGCGCGGCCCGGCAAAGAGGTACGCGTGCCCCACGCGCCCCTCGCGCATGG
>JAJDES010000019.1 GCA_029259675.1 Planctomycetota bacterium | reverse complement strand
CCCATCGACGGGCGCTTCGAAGAGCTACAGGGATTTCGAAGCGAAACAGACGGCTCCGACACGCTTGTTTATGTGCAGCCGCCCAACACAAGGAAATCCGAGGGCACGTGGACGCTGCTGATTCGCTTTGATGCCGAAGCGAGCGACGACCTTGATAGCCGTGCTGCTTCGCGCAACACCCTCGACGACACAGAAACCGAGAAGAACCGGCAGCCGCAAACCCGCGAGAGCGAGCAAAGCGCCCCGAGCACGTCGCCAGAAGCAATACCGGAGAATCAAACGCAGCAAGCCTGGGTGCCCTACTCCGGTCCCGATCACTTGCCCGTCGTGCACTTTGAAGGTCCGCAATTGCAATTGGACATCCGCCCCACCATGGGTCCGGGATTGGCCTTGGGTGATGTCGATCAAGACGGCTTCGTCGATCTTTACTTTGTCCAAGGCGGCGGACGCGAAGCCGGCCATGCACCCGCCAATCGGCTCTTTCGCAATCAATTCGGCAGCGAACAGGGCGGCTTCGCCGAATGGGAAGCCAGCGGCAGCGAAGACACGGGCCTCGGCATGGGCGCACTCTTCCTCGATGCGGAGGGCGACGGTGACCTCGATCTCTATGTAGCCAACTACGGTGCGGATGTTCTGTTTGAGCACGCAAACGAAAACGACCGAGGCAGCGCCCCGAAACCAATCTTCCGCGATGTCAGCGCGGGAGCCGGCGTCGGCGGAAACGAGTGGAGTGCCGGCATCGCCGCAGCCGACACCGACCTCGACGGCGACTTGGATCTCTACGTCACCAGCTACCTGGACTTCGATCTATCCAAGCTGCCGCCGGTGGAAGAGCGCGACCGGTACAGGCGCGAGGATCCGATTGAGATGCTGCCCTTTGCTTTTCCGGGCCAAGGCAACCGCTTCCTGCGCAACGAATCGGGTTCGAACACGGCCAAGCAAACAGCGAACGCCTCCGCTGCGAAGTCGCCGGTGGAGCAAGCGGCAAGGCCCACCTCGCTGCGTTTCCGAGACGTCACTGCGGAACTCGGCTTAGCCGATGCCGCCGGTCGCGGCATGCAAGCGGTGTTTTGGGACTTCGACCGCGACGGCGACCCCGATCTCTATGTGGCCAACGACGTCTCGTACAACATGCTTTGGCGCAATGAAGGCGACGGTACGTTTCGCGATGTTTCCTTCGCTGCGGGTATGGACGATCCGCGCGGAGGAATGGGCGTCAGCATCGGCGACGTGGACGCCGATGGGGATGAAGACTTGTTCCTCACCAATTGGGAGTTGGAGGCCAACGCCCTCTATCGCAACAACCTCTTGTCCCACAACAGCAATCGTTCGCGCGTGGCCACCTTTCAGGACGTCATCATCAGCAGCGGACTGGGTCCCTACGGAGTCGGGTCCACCAGTTGGGGCGCCGAATTGTTCGATGCCGATAATGACGGCGATTTGGACCTTGCCATTGCCAATGGCTACACAAGCCCCGATTACCAAAGCACGTCCATTTGCGTCGGCCAGCCCAATCAATTCTTCTTCAACAACGGACGCGGCCGATTTGAGTTGGCGCCCCGCTCCCAAAGTCCGGATGGGCAATCCCCTTCGCGCGCGCTGCTATCCTGGGATTTCGATCGCGACGGCGACCTGGACTTGGCCCTGACCAACAACAACGCGCAACTCCAAATCTTCGAGAACCGCCTGCCGCAAACAGCCGGTCAGCATTGGCTCGGATTGCACCTTCGCGGCCGCGGCGCCAACACCATGGCCGTCGGCGCCGAAGTCAGCCTGGAGGCGAACGGCCTGCTGCAAAGGCGCAGCCTGCGCGCGGGAACCAGCTACCTGGGTGGCAATGCGCCCGAATTGCACTTTGGGCTCGGCGCAGCCAAGGGCCCGGTTCGAATCAGCGTGCGCTGGCCATCGGGCCGGGTCAGTGAACACAAGCTGGACACTGTTGATCGTCTGATCCAGATCGAGGAGCCCGAGTGAGCCCGTTGGAAGAAAAACAAGCTTCCCAACGGATGCCGCGGCCCGGTCCGGGGCCGCGCGGGCTTTGGCTACTCATCTTCCTATTGCCCACCTTCGCCATTGTCGCCCTAAGTCTGGCCGGCCCGCTTTCCTCAGGCGATCTTTGGTG
Source organism: Planctomycetota bacterium (assembly GCA_029259675.1). Lineage (GTDB taxonomy): Bacteria > Planctomycetota > UBA1135 > UBA1135 > JAJDES01. Next base: position 2,727 of record JAJDES010000019.1, on the reverse strand, counting down.
GCACTTGAATACCGGCGAATGGATCCTTGAGCACGGCGAACTGCCGCAACACGATCCCTTCAGCCACACAGCGGGCGACAAGCATTGGACGCTTGAGGAATATGGTTCGCAAATTCTGTTCGCAGGCCTAAACGAGCTCGGCGGGACCTTCGCCCTGCGCAGCGTTGGAACCCTGCTCGGATTGCTGCTTCTGTGGTCGGTTTGGCGCACCGCAAGGCGCGATCTGGACCCCCCTTGGGCACTGTTCATGACGGCGGCCTTCGCGGTCCTATTCGCACTCAAGTGGGAATTGCGTCCGCACCTCCTGTCCGCCTTTTTGTTTCTACGCTTGCAACGGAGACTCTTCCCGCGCGAGCGCCAGGATCCTGACAAAGCCGTATGGATTGAAGTCTTTGTCCTCGCAGTGCTTTGGACCCAATTGCACGCCGAAGCCATTTTCATTCCGATTCTCGCCAGCGCGGGCGCAATCGGCGCCTTCATCGGAGGCGTGCTTCAAAAAGACGGCGGCTTCGCGCGCCTGCGCGCTTGGCTGATTTTGCTCGGGCTAGGACTTGTCGGCACCCTGCTCTCGCCCGAGGGCTGGAATCAACATCTCTACGCCGTCGCGGAAAGCTCGACACCGCGCACCTACATCGAAGAGTGGTTCCCGTCGTGGGTGCTGCCCGGCGACCCGCGCTTCCATCCGCTGAACTGGGCCCTATTTGCGTGCGTAGCCCTCGCGATTCTCTCCACGGCGAGCTTCGTCCTTTATCACGGCCTCACAAGGCTGCTCAAGCCATCCAAGCTGCCGAACACGGAGCAGCCTCATGGCGAGTCAACTTTTGCGCCAAGTTGGGAGCGCATCGGTTTCGGCGCCGTGTGCATCTTGATGGCGATCCTGGCTCGACGCTTTTTTTGGCTGACTTGGTTTCCCTTGCTCGACATTTGTGTCGCGCTCGGAGCAAAGCGTAGGCACAGCCCGGTCTTGCTGCGCACCGCACTGGCGGCAGCGCTCATCTTGCCAATCATTTTGGCCACGACCCACTACGCCACGCGCAGTCGAATGGCTCTGGTAAGCGGCAAATGGTCCAGCGCCGTTGACGACGGGCTCTTCCCCGTGCACGCGGCCGACTTCGCGCGCGACGCCGGCTTGGAGGGCAATTTGTTTCACCCCTATGAATGGGGCGGCTACTTGGGTTGGATGCTTTACCCGAACTGCGCAGTGTATCTGGACGGCCGCACCGTGCTCTTCGCCGAGGTCATTCCCGAACGTTGGCGAGCCGAACGCGATGCGGAGTACGGCCGCCAATGCTTGGACGCTCGCGACGTGCGCTTGATCATTTTCGACCGCGGTGACGCGCGCGCGCCCTGGAAACCGCCCGCAGCCCACACCGAATGGATTCGCGTTTGGACCGACCGGCGAGCCGAAGCTTGGGTACGCGCCGACGACGATGTGAACCTTGGGCGCGTTCACGCCTATTGGGCCGGGCACAATGTGGACTTCGACAAAAAGCGCGGCCTCGATCACGCCGAAGTGCTCTTCGCCAACCCGGGCTGGCTGACGGAACTCAACATTCTCCCCAACTCCGTGTCCGAGTTGCTCGCTCCCATGTACGAGAACGGCAACCAAGGGAGGCACCTCGACCGCGCGCGCGCCTATTTGCAATCCAACATGCGCCGTTCAGCCAAATGGGAATTGGAGCGCGCCTTGGATCAGCACTACAGCTGGGGTTCCGCCGAGCACACTCGCTGGCACGACATCCTGGCTAGTAAGGGCGTAAGCGCTACGCTGCCCGCGTGGCTAAGCGAGTTGAACAAGCCGTGAGCGGTCCGGACCAAGCGACACCCGGCACTGCGTTCCGGGAAGCCCCGCTCGGACTCGGCCCGCGCCTGGTCTTGGGTCTCTTTGCGCTGGTGCTGATTTTCGCCACCAAAGACGAAGCCGGTTCCTGGGCGGACGGCTCGCGCCTGGGCACGATCCAATCCCTAGTCGAGTCGGGTGACCTGACACTCGACGAGACGGACTTCTTTTGGCAAGGCGATAAGGTCTTGGTGGACGGGCATTACTACAGCCATCAACCCCCGATGCTGTCGTTGCTCGGCGCCGTCCCCTACTTCGTCTTGCACAGGATCCTGGGTTGGGAGATCGCAGAGCCAGGCACCTATCGCATTCTCACGCTATTGCTCGTCGGTCTACCGCTATTGCTGGGTTTGCGGGAATTGGCGCGCCTCATTCGGCGCACCGGCTGCCCCGCGCCATGGGACACATGCCTACTGGCATCCGCAGCCTTTGGCACATTGATCCTGCCCTTCGCCTTGGTTCTCAACCAACACGGAACCGCCGCGGGCTTGGTGCTTATGGGCTTTGGCGCCGCGCAAAGAAAGCGGCCCGCCAGCGCCGGATTTCTATTGGCCCTCGCCACCACCATTGACCTGACCGCCGTCTTTCCGGCCCTCGCGATCTGCATTCCACTAGCCTTGGGCGGCGGTGCCCAAGCTCTCGTGCGCACAGCCCTAGGTGCATCGCCCTGGCTTGCACTTCACTTCGCTCTCAACTGGCGCTTAGCCGGGGACCTGTTGCCCTTGGCCTTGCACTTGGAAGCCTTCGAATACCCGCTCTCGCCATTCATGGTCATGTCCCTGACAGGCGGATCGAGTGCGGAGCTCGGAGGGACGCAAGTTGCCTACCTTTGGGGTGCCCTATTCGGCCAAAGCGGCCTCTTCTCCCACCACCCGATTCTGTTGCTG
>JAJDES010000180.1 GCA_029259675.1 Planctomycetota bacterium | reverse complement strand
GGGCACCGCCCAGGGCCCGGGCTCCCTCGCTTAGGTATTCGCAGACTTCTTTGGCTGCCGTGGGCTGAATCTCGATTCGCCGCGCCAGTTCACTTGCGTCCGGCAGCTCCCGGCGCAGATTGGAAATCTCTTGGGACAACTCGCGCGTGCGCGAGGGTCCTTCCCCCAACCAGAACGGCAAGTTGGGCGGTAAGCCCTGTGCGTCGGCTACGCGCATGCGGCCGCGTTCAACCTTCAATACGCGCCAGGAGCTGTTGCCCAACTGAAAGATGTCGCCCGCGCTGGCTTCAACGGCAAAGTCTGCGTTGACCGTACCGATGAAGGTGTCCTCGGGCGCAAGCCTGACTTCGTAGTCGGCATTGTCGGGAATGGCGCCACCCGAGGTGAGCGCCGGCAAGCGCGCGCGGCGCGTGGCCACCAGGCGGCGACCGACGGCGTCGCGATGCAACAGGGACCAACGATCGCCGAGGTGCAACTCGATGGCGCGTTCGAAATCCTTGCGCTCCAATTGCAGGTAGGGCCCGGCCCTGCGAAAGCGCTCGAAGAGTTCGTCCTCGTGAACACCCTCCGGGCGCGCCGCGCATTCGGCGACGATTTGTTGGGCCAGGATGTCGATGGCCGCGGGCGGTTCGGGTGTGCGGTCGAGGCGTTCGGCGCGAATGGCTCCGACTAAGGCGGCGGCTTCTACGGCTTCATCCCGTGTAAGCGGAAAGATGCGGCCCGCCGGTTTGCGGTCGACGCCGTGCCCTGCTCGACCCACCCGCTGCAGCAAGGTGGCGATGGAACGCGCGCTGCCGACCTGAATGACAAGGTCCACCTGGCCCACGTCCAAGCCCAGCTCAAGCGAGGCGGTGGCCACAAGTACGGACAACTCGCCGCGCTTGAGGCGATCCTCTGCATCCAGACGTCGCTCCCTGGAAAGACTGCCGTGGTGACAACCGACGAGTTCCTTGCCGAGTTCATCGGAGAGCCGCGCCGACAAACGCTCCGCCAACTTGCGCGTGCCCACGAAAACCAACGTGGTGCGACGGGCGCGGATGAGTTCGGCCATGGCGGAGTAAATCTCCGACCATTGTTCGTGGCTGCACACAGCGGAGAGGGGGCTGGGTGGCACAATGACGTCCAGCTCAATTTCGCGCAGGTGTCCCAGATCCACAAGTTCGCAGGGTCGTTCGCCCACAAGCAATCGCGCGACTTTCTCGAGCGGTCTTTGGGTGGCCGAAAGCCCGATGCGCTGCGGAGCCTTTTCGCAAAGTGCATCCAGGCGCTCGAGCGAAAGGGCCAAGTGGGAGCCACGTCGATCGCGGGACAGGGCGTGGATCTCGTCCACGATGACCGTTTCGACGTTTTTTAAGAGTCCCCGTCCACCGGCGCTGGTGAGGAGCAAGTAGAAGGATTCCGGCGTGCTGACCAAAATGTGAGGCGCCTTGCGCAACATCTTTTGACGCTGGCTCTGTGTGGTGTCGCCGGTTCGCACGGCCACGCGCACTTCGGGCAGCGACGGGTCGCGTTCGCGCAACTCCGCCAGGGGCGCCTGCAAGTTCTTGCGAACGTCATTGGACAGGGCGCGCAGGGGCGAGACGTAAAGGACCTTGGTTACGTCCTCCAAATCGGACCCGCGGGCGAGCAGCTGATCGAGCGCGTGCAAAAAGGCCGCCATCGTCTTGCCCGTTCCCGTGGGGGCGGCGATCAGCACGTTCTTCCCGCTGGCGATCGCGGGCCAACCCCGCACCTGCGGGGGCGATGGGGCCCCGAGGGTTTCGGAGAACCATTTCGCGACTACCGGCTGAAATTGTCCCAGTGCCATGGGGCCTAGCTTAGGGCCGCCACGGGCCACGTGGTCCGCTTTCAAACCGCCTCCCAACGACAGTTGAGGGGAGACTGGCTTCCTGGCCGAGTCGGGGGAGGCTGGGCTCCCCCCCTTGGACTCAATTCGAATCCCGCTTCAGGGCGAGCGCCGGGATACCGCGGCGCCTCTAGCTGTCCCCGTGGGGCTGCCGGGGCTCTAAAATGGAACTGTTCAGGGCCTGGTACCGTCATCTCATCGCACCCAGGGTCCGCGCCTTGCCCCGATCACGGCCACCTCTCTCCTCTGCCCATTTGGTGGGGGGGCCGAGGGGCAAGCGGCAATCAATCCTGCAACTCTCAAGTCGCCCCGGCATACGTCCTATTCTCCATGCAACCGACCTCAATTCGCCTCGTGTTTCGAGCTCTCTTCGGCCTCGCCCTGACCGCTCCTCTGGCCCAGGCCCAAATTAGCGGCAACGTTTTCGACAGCGTTTCGTTGGACCCGATCGAAGGTGCCATCGTCAGCGTTCAAGCGACCACGCAGCGCGCCGTGACCGACGCCGCCGGCGCCTTCCTATTGCCCGACGCGGTAAGCGGCTCGTTCACGATCGTCGCCGCGCGCAAGGCCTACTACAACAACTCGATGATCCTTGCCGGGGGATCGAGTGGCGCGATTCTTACGCTCGAGCCCGTGGCGACCAATGACAACGAGGACTACCCGTTCATCACGCCGGCCACCTGCGGCAATTGTCACCCCGATCAATTGGAGCAATGGTTGCAGTCGCCCATGGGCAACACGGCCATGAATCAGTGGACCTATGACATTTACGACGGCACCGGGACGGCCGGAGGAATGAACGGCTTCGTGTATCAGCGCGATTCCGAGCACGCGTTGGTCAATCCGAACTCGGAGTGCGCTTCCTGTCACCAGCCCGAGGCCTGGGTTCGCCGCGGATTCGAAGGTGGGTTGGAAGACATCAACGATCTCTCTTCGAACGCCATGCACGGCGTGTCCTGCGATATTTGCCACAAGGTCGCGCACATCGACGAGAGCCAGAAGAACTTCCCGGGCATCTGGCCCGGCGTGGTCACGATCAGTCGCCCTGAAATTAGCGATGGTCCCGTCACCTATGGCGTTTTGGGCGACACGGACTTCGGTTTCTTCGGAGTCATGCGGCCCTCGTATCAACCGCAGTTGACGTCGGCCATGTGCGCCGCCTGCCACCAAGACAAGAACGACCCGGACGACGACGGCGACTTCGAAGAGGCCAACGGAGTCATTTCAGAGCCGACCTACCTCGAGTGGCTCGCGTCGGAGTACGCCAACCCGGCCAGCCCCAAGGCGGCCAGCTGCGTGGACTGCCACATGCCGTCCTACGGCAGCCCGACGGTCTGCAACATCCCAGGCATTCCCGAGCGCGATCCCGAAACCGTGCGCAGCCACATGATTGTGGGCACGACCCCCGAATTCCTTGAGAACGCCGTGGAAATGAACATGCGCGCGGGGCAAGCCAATCCGAATACGCTCAAGGTGCAGGTCACTGTCGACAACAGCTTGACCGGTCACCACGTTCCCACGGGTGTCAGCATTCGCAACGTGATTCTCTTGGTGGATGCCGTTGCCTATGACGGAATCAATCCGGACGGCAAGCGCGTGCGTCAAAAGAATAAGCAGCGGGTTCACGCCTTGGGCGGCATCGGCAATCCCAAGCTGGGTTACTACGCCGGCTTGCCCGGAAAGATGTACGCCAAGTCCTTCCACGATTCGAGCTTCGCGGAAGCGCCCTTCTTCACTGAAGCCACTGGCTTCCTGTTCGACACGCGCATTCCCGCCGGAGGCAAGGACACGACGGACTACCGCTTCAACATCCCGCCCGGGACCACGAAGGTCGTCGTTACCTCGCGCCTGATCTATCGTCGCTCCTATCGCGCCCTAATCGATGAGAAGGGCTGGACCGAAACCGGGCAAGGCAAGCTGCTCGAAGATCTCGAGGCTCCCTACTACGGCCATCTCATGGAAGAAAGCGAGCGCGTGGTGCTGATTCAGTAGTCACCCTAAAATCACCAAAAGCCCTGTAAGTCAAGCGGGCCGGACAGCACGACGCTGTTCGGCCCGCTTGCTTTTAGCTACGGGTGGCGCCGCTCACGCAAGCGGAATCGTTTAGTGAATGGTTTCGAATGAATCATTTCCGGAGCATGATTTCGGTCAGGCGCTAGCCTTGAAGTTCAAACGGGCGCACGGGTTGGAGCAAATCGGTTTCAAAGGCCGTTTTTTCGAGCAATCGCCGGCGAATTCGTCCCGTTGATCGCACATTACTTCAACGAAGTCTTCAGCTCCCGCAGGGTTGCCTTGGCTTCGTCGTAGTACATTTCGCGCGGGTCGATGCCGTGGGCGATGAGTTGTTTGGCTTGTTTGGGGGTGCAGAGTCCGACGGCCTTGCGTTCGAGCAATTCTTCGCGCAGGTATTCCGCTTGGCGGCGATCGAGCTCGGAAAGGCTGCCGGTGTTCAGTCCCGAGCGTTTGAAGTAAGCCAATTGTTCATCGGTGGCGCGGTCGTTTGATTGCGAGCGGCGCGTGAAGCGTTCGAGGTCGATGCCGACGGCGGCAAAGGGGTCGCGTTTGCTCAATTGGTACACGACATCGGCGCGCTTCACCTCTTGTTCCTGTTGCGCCAATTCGCGCGCCTTTTCGATGGCGATGGAGTCGCCGCCCGCGCCCGCTTCGGCTGTGATCTTGCGCGCGCTTTCATCTACTTCCGTGTCTTGGCCGCCGAAGATGTCCACGGCTTGGATGAGCGAATGGCGGCAATTGCCGGGCAGGAAATCGAGTACGAGCAAGTCCGCCTTGCCGGGCGCAATGCGCGTCCCGCGACCGATCATTTGAGCGTAAAAGGAACGCGACAGAACCGGTCGAGCCACGGCGACTAAGGAAATTTGCGGCACGTCGAAGCCTTCGGTGAACAGCGCGCAGTTGACCAGTACTTTGGTTTGTCCACGCCGAAAGCTTTCCAATACCGGGGCGCGACGTTCGAGCGAAGTCGTGCCGTCGAGGGAAACGGCGAAGCGATGATCGCGAGCCAGTTCATTCATGACGCGCGCCAATGCGCGCGAGTGCGCAACGGAAGCCGCAAAGACGATGGTCGGGCGCTCGCCTCGCTCGCGCAGGATGGGTTTGGCGATTTCCGCCAAGTGCAATTCCTGGGTCAATATCTCTTCCACAGGGCCCGTGGCGAGTTCTCCTGCAACCTTACGCACACCCGAGAAATCGACTTCCGTTTGAACCATGAAGGATCGAATCGGGCACAACCAGCCGTCATCTATGGCCGTGCGCATGTCGTAGTCAAAGGCTACGTCGGTGAAGATTTCACCCAGCGGCTTTCGATCGCTGCGGTCGGGGGTGGCGGTAACGCCCAGGATGTGCGCGTGAAAGTGATCCAGCACCGCGCGATAGGAATCAGCTGTGGCGTGATGGGCCTCATCGACGACGACAATGCGAAAGGCGTCCCTGGGAATCGAACTCAAGCGGCGGCGCAGGGTTTGAATGCTGGCCACGGCAATTTTGGGCCTTGAGCCGTCGGGCCGCGTGAACTCGCGTCGGTGACCCATCTCCACGGCCACGACGTCGTCGCACCAAGCCGAAATTTTGTCGCGCGCCTGCTCAATCAGCTCTTGCCGATGGGCCAACACCAGGACCGGCCCCTTGGCCAACCTGGAAATCTCAGCGAACAACACGGTTTTGCCCGTGCCCGTGGGCATGACCACCAGCACGCTCTTGTGCTTGCGCTTGTAGGCCGCGCGTACGGCTTCCAAGGCCGCTTTTTGGTAGGGGCGCAGCTGCATGGGTCCAGAA
>JAJDES010000179.1 GCA_029259675.1 Planctomycetota bacterium | reverse complement strand
AGCCCCCCAAGAGCGCGAGGAGCGGGTCTGGAAGGCTCTCTCCGATCCCACGCGCAGGCGCATCCTCGACTTGTTGCGCGAAAGCCCCCAAACCACCGGGGGACTCACGGAGCTCTTCGAAATGTCCCGCTTCGGAGTCATGAAACACCTCGCCGTCCTGGTTGAGGCCGGGCTGGTATTGGTCGAGCGCCGGGGCCGCGAGCGTTGGAATCGACTCAATGCCGTGCCTATTCAGGAGATGTATCGGCGCTGGATCCGACCCTTCGAAAGCGCTCCCGCCGACGGCCTGCTGCGGTTGCGGGATTCGATCGAACAACCCATTCCCCCCACAAGTAATCCCATGAAGAATTTTGAAACTCCGACCTTTGGCGTCGCCGACGCCGTTGTAGAAGTAGCCATCAACGCGAGTCCCGAACGCGTTTGGGAGGCCCTCACCAAAGACATCGCTCTCTGGTGGCCGCGCGCATTCAATGCCGGCGGCGACCCGATCGATTTCGTGCTCGACGCCAAACTCGGCGGGCTGATGGCTGAACATTGGGAGGACGGAGGCGGCTTCGTTTGGGCCCAAGTTGTCGGTCTCAAGCGAAACGAGCAGCTGACTCTGTCCGGCGAGGTTTCACCGGACTTCGGCGGACCGGTTCGCACCATGACCCGCATTCGCCTCGAGCCGAAGGATGGCGGCACCTCGCTCAGGTTGAGCGACACTTCCTACGGAAAAGCGAATGAGAAGTCGGCCGAACACCTGGAGAGCGGCTGGGTAGAACTCATGCAAGGCTGCCTCAAGCCGTGGGCGGAAGAAAAACGCCAGCCCGATGAGCCTGTGCGCGCAAAATGAGAGGTAAGTGAGCGAGCTGTCCCGCATCAACAACTCTCAAACCGTGGAATCATGCTGCACTCGGCATTTTTGCTACTAGCACTGTCCGGCTTCCAAGCTGACCAAACGCCCGCTTGGCTGCTCGTTCGAAGCAACTCGAACGATGTCGGGGGAATCGCATGGGAAAAGCTTCGGGAGCTCTACACCGTCGGCCCCTGTTCCATCGTGCGCGCACAGCAGGCCGAGCAGTCGCCAAACTCCAATCGATTGGTTATTGGGACACCGGCAACAAATGAGCTTGTGGCCGAATTGGCGCCACAACTTGGCTTGCAGTTTCGACCCGACGGACAGGGCTTCGCCTATGCCGGCATCAACTACGGCCCAAATGCCGGCATCGTAATCGTGACCGATGACCCCGATCGAGGCGGACGTCTGGCACTTTTCGCCGGCGGCACCGATGCCGGTGTTTTTGCCTGCTTGACGACGACAATAAGCACGGATCGGCTGGGGGTAACGATCGTTCCCAAACCCCATTCCGGACCGGACGAGCGCTTGGACAGATCTGAAGTACGCCTGCTGCGCTTGGACCTGGAACTACTCCGGCTGTTCGACGAATCACAATCCTCGAAAGGCCGCGAGCGAGCCCTGCGCGTGGCCCGCGGCATGCTCGGTTACTCTGAGTTGCTTGGCGCTGCGGGAAACGACCTGCTGCCTCACTTCGAAGGATTGTTGGCAGCTGAGAACACATTGCGTGAAGCGCCGTCTTTGATTCGGCAGCAATTGCTCAAGAATTCGAGCTTGCTGGAATCCCTGCCCCCGGGCGACGATCCGATTGAATGCGCCATTCGCACCGGTTGGGCGCGCATGTCCGCGGCGCATGAATCCGATCCGAAAACGCAACCTGTCTTTCTCCCCATCCTCGGGTCCGCTGCGGGAACCAACGCGCGCACTTTTGGTCCCGACCCGGTTACGGGGCGCCCACGCATCGTTCTCAACCTCAATGCCCTCAGCGAGGGACGCCGGTTCGAACTAGCCGTGTTGCATGAGAGTGCCCACGTCCTGAGCCCCGCTCGGACAAGTGACGACTTGCTGTCGCGTGCGATTTCAGAAGGGATCGCAACGGAACTTTCCCTGCTGCTTGCAACGCAATCCAAACCTTCCGAAGCGCTCTTTTGGAGTCCCCGGGAGTTTGCCGCCGCCCAGGGCCTGCAAAAAGAAATCGACGCGGCCTTCCGTGCAAAAGCATCCTCCACAAGCTCCGAGGATCGCGCCGCTTTCCTGCAACTGGGGGGGCGAATCGCTGCCGTTCCGGGCGCACCGTCGCGTTGCGGCTATTGGGTGGCCTGGCGGGCAGTGCGGGCCTGGCGCAGCAAACATCCCGCTGCGAGCCCAGCCGACTTGACTAGAGTTCGACCCGATCAGTTTCTCGCCGCCCTGGCGGGCTCCTGAGCCTCCGGGCAGGTCGAATGCGCTCGGCTGTCGTAGGATGCCCCCATGCCCAGCACCTTCGACCCCTCGGCTCCGCGCCAATTCTTAACCACTCGCTGGAGCATGGTGGCTGCCGCGGGCAAGGGGCAATCCAGTGAAGCCGGCGAGGCGATGGCCGATTTGTGCAAGGCCTATTGGTATCCGCTCTATGCTTTCTTGCGCCGCAGCGGCAAAGGGCAAACCGAAGCCCAAGATCTGACCCAAGGCTTCTTTGCCAGCTTGATCGAAAAGCAAGGTCTCAGCGCGGCCGAACCCGACAAAGGTCGCTTCCGCTCCTACCTCCTCGGAGCCCTGCGCCACTTTCTCTCGAACGAGCATGATCGCGCCGCAGCCCTCAAGCGCGGGGGTGAGTTCAAGTTCCACAGCCTCGATTGGAAATCGGCGGAAGGAAAGTTGGGTCCCGAACCGCAAGCGCGCACGTCGCCCGAATCCGCCTTCGATAGAGATTGGGCCTTGGTGCTTGTCGATCGCGCCTTCGAGCGCACCCGCGATGATTTTGAGCGGGCGGGCAAAGCAGCCTTATTTGCGGCCCTTTCAACGTGCTTGACCGAGGGCGACCCGCCCAAGCCCTACAGCGAGCTGTGCGCCGATCTGGACCTAAGCGAGGGATCCTTCCGCGTGGCGGTACACCGTGCGCGCCGACACTTCCGCGAATGCTTGCGACGCGAAATTGCAGAAACCCTCAGCGACCCCGGCAAATTGGACGAGGAGCTCAATTCGCTGTTCGGAGCCTTGGAGAACTGACGACTTGCTGAATGATTAGCAAGTGTTTGACCCAGGGCCGAAAGCCAAAAAGCTTTCTTGCAGCAAGCTAGAGATGCACATGAGTCCCCATGTTTTTGCAATGCATTCGGACGGCAAAGGCACACCTTCATTGTTAGGTGCCGTTGAACGCGCTACGAGCAATGAATACCCATTCCCGCATTAGTCCATACCCCCACCACCATAGCCGATTCGCAACCGGCCTAGGGTCGTTTGCTGTTTAGCCAAGTTCGCCAAGCACCTTCCAGGGATTCGACCTTGGTGTCGAATAGAGCATCGTCAAGCGCACTGCTCGAACTGGCTTTGGGAGTGCCGAAAACCTCACGCATGTAACGCATGACGGCCTCTCGACCGGTTCCTTGCTCGCGTCCCTTGCGCCCCTTGAGACGTGTACTTGGATCCATGAGGAAGGCGACGAAAGTGCGTGCTTTGGACCAATACAGCGGAGCTTCGTTGCTCTTTTGGTGGAAATCGGGGTAGGCGAGGAGTGCCAGATTGGTCAACTCACTGCGCGTACGTGACAGCTTGCCGGAGCGCATGCGGCTGAGCGAATTCAATACATCCGCTCCCACCGGTTCAAAATCCTTCCAAACGGCGTAGCCCGGTGCGCCCTCGAAGTGGGCGCCGAACCAATGCCCCAGGCCAATCTCAAAAGTGGCGCAGTGGCGCACATTCGAATCGCCGCTGGGGCTGCCCTTCGTCTTCTCGCCCAGCAAAGTCGTGTAGATCAGTTGTTGAGTTCCGAGCTCCATCAAGCGCGAAGCTCTTCCCGATTCGCTTTCAAAGAACGTGTGAATGACATTGTTGTACAGAAAGCGATTCCCGCCGAGCGCACCTGGGTCGTACCAGGCAAGCTTGGCCTCTCCACCCACCAAGCCCTCCATGTCGTCTTTCTCAGCGCGGGCGATGATCAACATGTGCGGTTCCAGCACTTCGCGCGGCAACAATTCGTTGCCGAACTCTTCGAACCAGCGCACATAGAGCGCTTCTAAATCGAACAGCAACTCAATGGCTCGCCTCACGCCCGCATCAGTGCGAACGCTGAAGTGCTCGCTCGATAACTCAAAAGCCTTCCCGAAATCTGCAATTCGCTCGTCGAAGTCGTCGCGATCCAAGTACTTGTTGCCCAACTTCCATTTCCATCGACTTCCAGCGCGTTTGTGATCGAGCCATTCGTTTGCTCCCTCGTGATCGGGTTCGATCAGAAGCACACTGTAAGCCTGAACGCGTGCAATACCCGGCAATCCGGATCGCTCCGCATCCAAGGCCAATTGCCACTGTTGCGCTGCACTGGCACCGGGATTGCGCAATCGAAGAAAAGCCCTTAGGCGATCGGTAACCGTGATAGCGCTGATCACGTCAGCACGCGGGATGCGCAGCATATCGCCCTTGACCAGTATCCCGAGCTCGGGGCCAAAGGGATCTACAACGCGGCCATTGACCGCCTTGACCTTGCCCCTCTCGCGGTACTCCACAAAGTCGCGGTCATCGTGCTTGCCGTCTGCGTACTGGCTTTCACCTAGGAAGGCCAACGCGCAAGCCAACGCGAACAAACTGCGCAAAATCGTATCCATACCCGTGAACTCCCCATCGCGAGTCAAATGACCGCGATCTCAACTTTGTTGTCATTGACGGCACGTTCTAGCTCAAAAGCGGAGTTCCACTTTCAATCCGCAGGCACCGCGCCCGGTCGCGAACGATTCGTGCCGCAAAATTGCGCGGCAACCTACATAGTGTGCAAACTGAATGAGTTAGCCAAATCGGTGCAAGTTTCTCAAACTCACCCGCCTGCGGGCGCCCAGGATGAGAACCTGGGCATGAATTGGATCGCCGCGCCGGACTCTCTATCGAAAAGCCACAGCTTTCGGCCCCGACCGAGTTCACATTCGATGTCGTGCGTCCGCACCGAAACATGCGCATACTTCTACGCTATGGGGTCGTTTCCCGCCCCTAGCAGCTGACACACCTTTTTTACTCGCGAGTCCCGCCACCAACACCGTGCACGAACACATCAAACACAATTTGGCCCTATGGAACGCCTGGACGCCTTTGCACATCAACTCCAAGTTTTACGATGTGGAGGCTTTTCGGCGCGGACAGACCTCGCTGCGCGAAATCGAACTATCTGAATTGACACCTAAGCCGGGACAATCGCTGCTGCACTTGCAGTGTCACTTCGGCTTGGACAGCCTCTCCTGGGCGCGCATGGGCGCGCGCGTCACCGCCGTCGATCTTTCCGACGTCGCCATTGACGCCGCCCGCAATTTGGCCCGGGAAACGGGCCTCGATGCACGCTTTATTTGCTGCGACTTGCATCAGCTGCCCGCGCAACTGAACGAGCGCTTTGAGATCGTTTTTTGTTCCTACGGGGTGCTGAATTGGCACCCGGACATCGATGCGTGGGCCGATGTTGTTGCGCGCATGCTCCAGCCCGGGGGGGTTTTCTACATGGTCGAGATCCACCCACTGGCCCGCTCCATCGGTGACAATGGCGAGCTGCTGCAATATGGCTACTTCCACGAGCCACAAGCGGAAATCGAGCTCCTCAACGGCTCCTATGCCGCACCCGATGCCGACGTGCAATGCACATCCCACGAGTGGGCCCACGGACAAGGTGAAATAATCAGCGCCCTCGCCAAACGCGGGCTGCGCATCGAATTTGTGCACGAATTCCCCTTCGTTCCCTACGATTGCTTGCCCGGATTGGAAGAGCGCGAAGCGGGCCGTTTCTATTACGCGGGTACACCGCACGACGCGCCGCTGACCATTTCCATTCGAGCGCGCGCCGCAGGAAGCGGCGTTCAGTAGTCGCTGTACAATCGGTGGCAATCACTTGCACAGGATCCCGACATGACCATCCCCCTTTACGACAGCATCGGCCTGGGCTATTCGAAGTTGCGCGTGCCCGATCCGCGCATCGCCCGCCGCTTGCTAGCCGGGCTTGGTTCCGCCACTAGCGTGTTGAACGTGGGCGCCGGATGCGGCTCCTACGAGCCACATGAACGCAAATTGGTCGCCGCTGAATTGTCGCGGACCATGATTGCGCAACGGCCGAAATCCGGGGCACCGGCCGTGCAAGCAAACAGCGAACGCTTGCCCTTTCGCACGAATGCCTTTGAAGCCTCCATGGCTGTGTTGACCTTGCACCATTGGAATGACTTGGAAGCCGGCTTGCGAGAAATGCAGCGAGTTGCCAGCGAGCGTGTCGCCATTTTGACCTGGGACCCGCAAGCGCCGAATTTCTGGCTCTATCAGTATTTTCCCGAACTGCTCGAAATTGATCAGCGCATATTCCCCACACTCGATTCGTTGCAGCAAGTCCTGGGGCCGTGCCAAGTTCAAGTCGTACCGATCCCCTTCGACTGCAGTGATGGCTTCCTCGGGGCCTACTGGCGACGCCCCAGCGCCTACTTGGATGCGGGCATTCGCGCCGCGATTTCAACCTTCTCCAAAATTGGCAAGCTTCGCAGCGGACTCACACAACTGCAAGCGGACCTGGAGAGCGGCGCTTGGGAGCAGCAATTCGGTTCGCTATTGGCAATGAAGGAGTTCGACATCGGCTATCGCTTGGTCTGCACGCAATAGCCGCTACATCTGCAGGACTCTTCCAACTTCCGATTCACCGCACGCAAGGACCCGGTGCGATTGCGAATTGGCACAGCCGAGCTTCTATTTCGGCCCAAACATGAACGCGGTTCCCGGCCTCAACGATGCTTCCATCCAATCCCAAACATTGCCTCCAAACGCCCATACTTTCCACCGGAGCCACATTTTGCTGCTAACCCCGACTTTGCTGTGCTGTTCAACGCTCTGGTCCGTCATTGCCGCAAATCCCCAAACGGATGTCTCCGGCACAAGCACTACCGACCCTGCGCAAGCGGCACAAGAGGCACTGCCCGAATTCGACCTATTGCGACCGGAGGGCATGCAAAATGACTCCATCGGCCCGGTGCTATTGGCACTTCCTCCCGGCGATCAAAGCCGGGCCATGGTGAATGCCGCCCACGACCTTTATTGGCGCGATGAAGCTCTGCGACAGGGTTGGACGGTCGTCAGCCCCATCGCCCCGACGGGCGAGGTCTTCCGGGGAGACAACTTGAGTTTGCTACACAACCTGCTCACTCACATTGAAAACACGTACGCCGTTGAAGGCGGCAAAGTTCACTTGGCAGGTGTTTCCAATGGCGGGCGTTCCGCATTCGAACTGGCGCTAAGAAGCCCCGATCGTTTCGCCTCCCTAAGCGCCCTACCGGGCATGCCCGATGAGTCGAGCTTTGAGCAACTGGAGCGACTGGCCGGATTGCCCGTCGCCATGTACGTGGGCGGCGATGACGAGGGTTGGAGGGATAATATGGAAAGGGCAGCGGAGCGCATGCGCGAGCTGAACATTCCCTTGCAGTCCTTCACGATCTTTGAAGGCGAATCGCACACGCCCAAAAGCCTCAATGGAACGCAACTATTCAACTCTTTGGAGCGCTTCCGCGTAGCCCGTGTACTCGAAGACTTCCACGCAGCTGCCTCCGAGGCCGACGGCCAGCGCTACTTCGATCACTTTGCCCCAAGCGCGATATTCATGGGCACCGACGGGAGCGAACGCTGGAATCTCGAGGCGTTCCACGCCTTCGCCGACCCTTACTTTTCGGAAGGCAAGGGTTGGACCTACACTGCGCTTGAACGCAGTGTTTTCCTTAGCCCAGACGGGAATTTCGCCTGGTTTGACGAAAGCTTGAACAACGCCAGTTACGGCGATGTCCGCGGATCGGGGGTACTTTTGCGGCAGAAGGGCCGGTGGAAAATTGTCCAATACAACTTGAGCATTCCGCTGCCCAATGACTTGACCAAGAGCATTATCGAGTTGGTTCGCCAGGCTGAACATGAAGCGCGCTAGATCGCGGTTGCCTGCAAAATTCCAGCGCCCCATTCAGCTTGCAATGACTCGGCGCACTCGCCCAGGCACTCATTCACCAAATGAATTGAATCGACCCGATCAACAATGAGTTCCCGCCCAACCATCTTGTTCGACGTCATGGGCACGCTCGTGAAGGACCCCTTTCCCAGCGTCTTCACGCGCTTCTTCGATTGCTCACTTGAAGAGCTTTTCGCGCGCAAATCCCCGACAGCCTGGCTGCGATTCGAATTCGGCGAAATTGACGAAGCCACTTTCTTCGACCAGTTCTTTCGCGACGAAGCCCCCGTGGACGGTCCAAAACTGCGCGAGCGAGTTTTCGCCGCCTACGAATGGATCGAGGGCATGCCGCAACTGCTCAAGGACTTGAAGGCCGGCGGGACCGACTTGCACGCCTTCTCCAATTACCCCGATTGGTACCTCGCCATCGAACGCAAGTTGGGTATCTCCGAATACCTCCCTTGGACCTCTGTTTCCTGCAACACGGCCCTGCGCAAGCCCGACCCCGCCGCCTATCAAGAAACGGCTCGGTTGGCGGGCGTCCAACCGCAGGATTGCCTCCTGATTGACGATTCCGAGCCCAATATCCACGCCGCACGCGGACTGGGGATGGCCGCTGTCAAATTCTCAGGAGCTGCGGATTTGCGCCATGAATTGGGCTCCAGGGGCCTGCTGTAGCACCGACGGGCGGCCCGGGAGAAAAAAGCCGGCGAAAGCCGGTAACCTCAGCAGCCGCATTCTTCACGGAATGGGTAGCTGGGAGATTTCACCCCCTCCCGCTCATCCAAGGACCATGAAAGCAAGTATCTGCAACAGCTGCGGCGTTCAACTTCCCGCCGATCACGATCCGTCTCGGCCCTGTCCGCGCTGCCTTTTGGCCGTTGGACTTGGAGCGCAGGGCGTCCCCGACGAGTCCCTTTCCATCGGCGCCCTCGCCCCCAAATTCCCCCAGCTGGACATTGTCAGCCGCATCGGACGGGGCGGGATGGGAACCGTTTACAAGGCTCGACAACGGGATTTGGACCGCACAGTCGCCTTGAAAATTCTGTCGGACGAGGCTTCCAGCGACCCGGCTTTCGCGGAACGCTTCCTGCGCGAAGCGCGCGCGCTCGCAAGCCTGACCCACCCCAACATCACAACGGTCTACGACTTCGGTCAGGTCGACGGCACTTACTACCTGTTGATGGAGTATGTGGATGGGGCCACGCTGCGCGAAATCCTGTCCGAGGGGCGCCTCGCTCCGAGCGAAGCCCTGGCCATGGTTTCGCAGATGTGCTCGGCGCTGCAATACGCCCACGACCGCAGCATTGTGCATCGCGACATCAAGCCCGAAAACGTGCTCGTTTCGGCCGACGGCAACATCAAAATCGTCGACTTCGGCTTGGCCAAGATTGTGGGGCAAGCCCCCAGCGTCCCCAACTTAACGCGCAGCGATCAAGCCATGGGCACCTGGCATTACATGGCGCCCGAGCAAATCGAACGCCCGCTCGAAGTGGATCATCGCGCGGACATTTTCTCCATGGGCGTCGTCTTCTATGAGTTGCTTACGGGCGAGTTGCCCCTGGGTCGCTTCTCCTTGCCGTCCGAGAAAGCCGGCGTCGACATTCGCTTGGAGGAGAGGGTCCTCAAAACCCTCGCCAAGGAACCGAAGAACCGCTACCAGCAAGCTGAACAACTCAAAACCGACATGGACATTGTCGGCAAGGGCGGCGGCAAGCATTCCGCCACACCGGCTGCCCACAAGGTCGCCTCAGCCCCCGTCCACGACGAAAGGCCGCGCAAACGCAAGAGCGGATTGCAGATTGCTTTGTTGGTCCTTGGCCTTGTGATTGGCGTGCCTCTGGCCCTCGGTTGCCTGGGGGTGTTCTTGCTCATGTTCTTCGGTGGCCGCTCCACAACGGTGGTATCCGACGCCTCAGCGATGGAAGGGCCTGCGCCCGTGCCCTCGTACCCCACTTCCGTTTCCCGAAGTGTGCAGATCGAGACCCACGCCAACTCCGATCCCTACAACACCAGTCGCTTCAAGAACGGCACGGGCACCTATGCGCAGCGACCGGACGCCGGCTCGGATTCAATCTCCCCGGACGACATTTATCGGCAGGCTTTGGAAAGCGCCGTGCAGGGTGTCGGCGGGGTATTGGGTGAACCGGAATCCGATCCGAGCCAGCCCTTTGTCTATACCCTCTTGCCGGATGCGGCTCCGCAAGCGGAGCCGACGAGCATTTTTTCGTCCATGAATGTGGAACAGGCCAGGCAGCATGCTTCCAAGCATGAAACCCTGGTGTTCATTGAGTTCTTCACGACGTCCTCAAAAGCCAGCGCCCAACTGGAATCCGCAACTTGGTCCGACCCCGAGGTGATCGAGTGGTTTGAGGAGAAGGCCGTGGCTGTGAGGCTGGACTCGGAAGTCGAGAGCGCACTTGCCAAGGAGCACAAAGTGGACTCGATCCCCACGTTGCTCTTCCTGAATGCTGAGGGGCAAGAGGTCTTGCGATTGACCGGCTACCGCGGCCCCAAGCGCTTGCTTGAAGAACTTGAGCAGCTTTAGGCCCTGCAGGCGCAGCTTGATCGCAGCCCGTTTGCAGGCTAAGCGATTGGGCGCTGAGTAAAGCTTTAGTGGTCTACAGCCACTCCCGGTCAACTCACAGAGATACTTGCCGGGCCAATGTGTGGGCTGAATTTCGGGCAGGTCTTTGAGACCTGTCCCCGATTACTCCTCTGATGTCGAGAAGTAATCCTTTGCGGGAATGAAAAAGATTGCGCCCGATTCCGCGCGCGTAAAATCCTGCAAGCGATCCGAAAGCCCGTCGCCGCTGGTGCCGAACATGCGCTCGAGCATGCGCTTGAAAGTGCTCGGGGTTTTGCAAAAGGCCAAAAAGAAGAGTCCGGCTTCGCTCATATCTCCATAGGGCGAGCTGACTCGCATGATCTTCAGCTCGTGACCGTCTTCCTCAATTTCAACGCGACTTTTGTGGGCGGTTTCCGGCAAGTCATCGCCGGTCAATTCCTCGCCGTCCTCCAACTTGCGGCCGATGGCGCGCTCCTGCTCCTCAGGGCTGAGACGCGACCAATAGGCCATGTTGTGAACGTAGCGCTGAGCGAGGGCGTAGCTGCCTCCGGCGAAGCTTGAATCCTCATCACCAATCAACACGACTTCCCCGCGCTCTTCCGGATCGGGATTTGCGGTGCCGTCGATAAAGCCAGTCAGATCGCGGCTATCGAAATAGCGGAAGCCGCTCACATCGAGCTGAATTGCAAAGGCGTCCCCGAGGATTCCGCGCAAGCGCTGGGCGAGTTCGTAGGACATGTCGCGCCGATCGCACGCGATGTGCAGCAATAGGTCGCCGCCGGTCTGCGGTGCGCTTCCCCCCGTGCCCTTGATTGCCTCGAAGGGACTCAACTCACGCGGCGCCTCGTCCGGCATCAATTGCGACCAAAACTCCGCTCCGAAACCGACATTGCAGGCCAGCTTTTCCCCGGCCCCGCGCGCCGCAACCTCAGCGATTTGGGCATCCAGCTCGGTCATTAAGGTCTTGGCGGCCGCCACCGACGTCTTGGGATCGATGGCATCCAGGATGAGGAAAGTTGGAGCGGCGCTGGCATCCCAGAGCAATCCGTTTTGGGGGGTCGACATAGGGTCTTTCGAGCTGGTGAATCGAGCGCGCTTCGGCCCGGGGGCGGCGGATTGTAGCCGCCAAAAGCAATCTACGCGCTCCCATGGGGGCAGCATGCTTCGTATGGGGCCGAAGTCGGCCCGAGATTGGCGATTGCAAAAACTGCAGGATCATGTCCCCCCGAAAGAGAGTCCGCACAGCCGCTGGGAAATTTCCAGGGCGAGGCATTAAGCTGATGCCCATGCCCACCTCCTCACGCGCAGTGGTATTCATGTTGGGCACCCTGACCACCATTTTGGTCGGCTGGGTGCTGCACGTGGGCGCCGGGATCCTGCAGCCGCTGGTCATTGCTCTGCTGCTGGCCAGCATGCTCCAACCGGTCGTGCGCTCCCTCGCGCGCTGGAAGATTCCGCCGGCTTTCACGGTGATTTTCCTGACGACCCTCCTCTTCGGAGGCATGTTTCAGCTGGGCATCCTGCTCCAGAGCGGAATTACGTCGTTCCTCGGCGACCCCAAGGCGCCGCGAATTACGGTTCCAGTCGGCGGCTCGAATGGCCGCACCCAATCGGTCCCGCCCGCGGTGGTTGTGGTGCAGCCCGCAAGACCCCAGCTGGAATTGCCCGGCGGTGGTGAACTCAATCAAAGCGGGGATTCAGAAACCGACCCGAACGGAGTTGACAGCGAATCGCAATCGGCCCAGAAAGCAGAGGGGGCTCAAACTGAGTCGGGCAGCGATCAGCTTGCGGGAATGGATTCGGCGGAAGACAGCGAGGCAAGCGAGCAGCCGGCGCTGGACTCCGAAGACGGAGAGACCCTAACGGGCGAAGAGCTGGCGAACGCCACGGGTACCGAGCAAGGCGACTCGGAAGCGGAAGACAGCAGCGCAAGCGAATCGGACGAGGGCGTTCTGGATCGCGTTCTAGGCGAGCAGGAGCAGTTGGGACGCGATGTCGGCGGCTGGGACGGCGTCGTCGAGCGCATCAACGAGCGCATGCGCTCATCAACTTCGCTGCCGACCGAAGTTGTCGAATACGTCACCGAAACCCTGCGCGAAACTCAATTGAAGGATTTCGCAGCGGGCGTGATTGGCAGCGGCTTTGATTTCACCAAGGGCGGTCTTTTGGTGTTCATCTACATGCTGTTCATTTTTGCCGAACAGGCCGTCTTCAGGCGCAAAATCCTGGCCATCGCCGGTTCCAAACAAGCGGATACAGCGCGCGTCCTGGACACCATCGCGCGCGGGATTCAACGCTACTTGGGCGTCAAGACCGTCACGTCCATTGCCACGGGGGCCCTTTGCTACGCGGTTTTGGTCTCACTTCAAATCCCGTATGCCCTGCTGTTTGGCTTTTTGACCTTCCTGCTGAACTACATCCCCACCTTCGGCAGCATCATGGCCGGTTCTTTGCCAACCATCACCGCACTGGCGGTGGACCCACACTGGGGCAAAGCGGCCATCGTCGTTGTCACGTACTTGGCCGTGAACTTGACCCTGGGCAGTTTCATTGAGCCGAAGATTCTGGGGCGCGAACTAAATCTCTCGCCACTGGTGATCATCGTTTCAGTCGTGGTTTGGGCTGGACTGTGGGGAGTCGTGGGAACCTTCCTAGCCGTGCCTCTTACCGCTGCGATTCAAATCATCCTCGCCAGCCAGGAGAACACGCGACCGATAGCCGTGATGCTTTCCAGCGGGCCCCCAAAAGAAGCCCTGCGACGCGGTCGCAAACGCAAGAAACCCGTGCCTGAGAACGATCCCGCCCGCCGCCAAAACAGGGCCGGGTGAGTGGCAAGCGCTTGCACTGGCAAGCGCTTACTTCGGGCGGACTAATGGCCCCCGGCCCGGGCACGGATTGGATTTCACGCCGCCGCGCTCGCTCGGCTACTTACCGGGAATGCCGCCCTCACGGCTTTGCCAAGTGGAACGTTGAATTCGCCAACCATCTGAATTCAAGGCCAATTCACTTTGCACATCGAAGAGCCAAGTGAGTTCTTCGCTGCCGGCCGCAACCTCATAAAGTTCCAGCGTGAGGTTCAACTCGGCGCTTTCTTCTGCAGTCACGGAAACTTCGAGCTTGGTGGCCTCCAGGCGATAACGAAAAGCCTTGGTATCGGGATCAATAGCCGTGAAAAACATATTGATCAAGGCGCCCTTCAAATCCTCGCGACCCAGGCCCGAACTCTCGTCGCGCCAATTTGTGGCGAGCGGTTCGATTGCCGGCGACAAGCGTGTGCGATTGAATCCGTCAATCGCTTCTTCAATCAAGATTTCGATCCGTGTCTCATCGGAACGAAGACCCTCCACGACCTTGCGCACCGCGATGGTTGCGATCAGTAGGCCAACCAAGAATAGAAACCACTTGCTCAATCCATTGCTCCCATGGGACCTGTGAAAGTCGAACGCAGCTGACCCGAGGCCCGCCACTGCGCCTATCGCAAGATTAGGCCTATCGCAAGATTGGGAAGCCCAGCTGTAGCGCGCGCGGAGGAAGCGCCAAGAAATTTGGGTCGGGTTCAGCTTGAGGCCGATGCGCCGACGCATCCCAGGCCCAAACTCGGCCGTGGCTGCCCCAAGACCGGCTTGTTAGGTAAGGATTCGCAACCGCCTGCTCCACAATAAAAGTGCCCTCTCCCGACTTCCAGATCCAGAGAGGGGTCGGATACCGGAAGTCAGAAGAGGGCGAGAGTGTTCCTGCACAGCTCAGGGGGGGGAGCACTGTGCAAGACAGCTACTGCGAACATCGCAGCACGCTGTGCGGTGTGGAGCGGGAATCTAGTTCCGCACCATCCAATGCAATTGGTCGTAGTCCGGGGCTGAACGGCCAAAGAACGCGAACACGCGCGCGCGAACGTCCGCACAGGTCAAATCCTTAGCAGAGGCCAAGCGCGGCGCCGCGCTAAGACGAGTTCGATCTTCAGGTATTGAGAAATCGCGGCGGTTGTGCAGACGCATGGCTTCCCAGGGCAAGAGCCAAGGTGAATTGTCACCGTCCACATTCAAGGCCATCGCGGAATCCTTGGCCGAAGCTGCAACCTCGGCAAAAACAATGGTGCAATCGCGCAGCTCCAGGTAGATGTCATGCAGTTGGCCAAAGCGTCCGTCCAAGCCATACACCTGAGCTCGTTGCAACTCCGCCAAGAAGTACGGCGCCCATTTCGGCTCGCCACAGTGCGCAGGTTCCAATTGCCACAAGGGCCTTCCGCGCTCATCGCGCAGGCGGAAATCCGACTCGCGCACGGCCACTTCGCGAGCAATCCAAAGCATCTCTCCCGCATCCCGACTCGGCACGGCTTGGAAGACAACCTCGTCGCCGACGGCTAACAGCGTTCGGCGCTTTTGGAGGAACCACTCGGGTCCGAGCAGGACGCGCTCTGCAGCCGCGCCATCCATGGTGGCCACCAATGCGTGGGTCAATCCACCGGCCAATTCTTGACGCTCCAAACCGGACACACGACCCTCAATCCAAACCGGGGCCTGGCGATCAAAAAGTTCCTGATAGGGATCCAGTCCCGAGCTCTTGGGCAATTCCGAAGGAACCAGAGCGGAACCAAACGCGTTTTCGACAGCCAAGAGCCAGTCGCTACGCCCCGAAGGGCCCCACGTTCCCGGTGCGAATGCGGGAGCGCTCTTCCACTCCTCAAGCGAAGCGTTGAGCTTCAATTGGCCGTCGACATATTCCAAACGCCCCATGGGCACCCCGACCATCGGCGGCAATTCAAGACGGTTGACGCGGTCAAGGTCGGCCGCCCCGACAGCAACAACGGCGACCATTCCAACCCCTCGGTTGGCGTCGAACACGAGGTCATTGACGCGTCCTAGTTGAATTGAGGAATCCAATGGAAACAGGTCTTGCCCCAGGAGCGAAGACGCGGTGACAACACGGCGTCGCGCGCTTTCGGCTGAACCGTCATTATCGGCCTCATTGGAGTTTGCATTCTTGTTGTGCCCGGCATCCGGCTCGGCGCCCAATGCAATCTCGTTCTCGTTCGCACCGTTCAAGGCGCTTGACGCGCGTGGATCTGATTGAACCGAACCACTCCTGTCAGCATGCCCGCTCCGCACTGCATGCAACGCCACTTGCCTAACCGTGTCCTGATTCGGCGAGTCCTGCGTCGCCTGCAGCTTGCCCAACTGCGCTTTCGCGCCGGTGGCACTCGCCACTTGCGAAGGCAAGGCCAGCGCGTGGGACGAGTGCAAACTGAGACTTAGTGTGAGAAAGAAATAGCTGGTTTTTGAAAAGCTCACGGCAAACTCCTTGTCACGAGTCGGGTAAGGAACGAACTCGAACTCTTTCAAAGAACAATAGTCCTAGCCCCTGAGGCAGCCGTGAATCCGGAGTGAAAATGACTTCACTTCCCAAATTCCTGTAGCTGGAACTGGACCGGTGCAATATCGGCCTGCGGGAACCGGACCCGCTTCCCATGCGCCGAGGCCCCCAAATGCACCATTTGGCGCTGCCATGCCTTACTATGGGCCCACAAGGTTGCCGCCTCGGATCAATCCTCCCAGGATGTCCCAACGGAGCACGTCACCAGAAACATGCGTATCCTCGTAATAGAAGACAATCCCAAGATCGCCACCGTCATCGCCAAGGGACTGGGTGAGCAGGGCTACAACGTAGATCTGTGTCACACCGGTATTGAAGGCGAAGAATTGGGGGCTTCCGAAGACTACCAGGCCATCGTGCTGGACTTGATGCTGCCCGATCGCGACGGCGTCATTGTCTGTAGGAATTTGCGTCGCCGTGGTGTCGCCACCCCGATCTTGATGCTGACCGCCCTGGGCAAGACGGAGCAAAAAGTCACCGGACTCGATGCGGGAGCCGACGACTACTTGACCAAGCCGTTCGAGTTCGCCGAATTGGTGGCACGCATTCGCGCCCTCTTCCGCCGCTCTTCGTCTTCGGGATCATCGCGCTTGGAGCACGCGGACCTCGTGCTGGACCTAAGCAAGCGCAAGGCAACTCGCGGCCAAGAGCGCATACGCCTTTCGGCGCGCGAATTTGCCTTGCTGGAATACCTGATGCGCAATCCCGATCGCGTGCTCTCGCGCACGGCAATTATCGAAAGCGTGTGGGATATACGCTACGAACCCACCAGTAACGTGGTGGACGTCTACATCTCCAGCTTGCGCCGCAAAATTGACAAGAGCTTCGATACGCCCTTGATCCACACGGTCATCGGCTCCGGCTACCGCTTCGGAGTGGATCATGAGCCCGTTGGAGAAGCGCTTTAGAACTGGTGCGCAAAACGGGTTCGCGAGTGCCCAGAAATAGGGGATGAGGGAAATGGCAGGGCCCAAGGGAGCCACGATGCGCGGGCCGAAGCGCTCCTTGCGCCTGAAA
>JAJDES010000178.1 GCA_029259675.1 Planctomycetota bacterium | reverse complement strand
TGCATGCCCATCCTTAATGGGAAGGCCTTCTTGGATGATGTGCTGTCGGCGCTGGCGGCCCAGGAGACTTCGATCCCCTGGGATTTCACGGCGGTGGACTGCGGCAGCACGGATGGGACGCTGGAGATTTTTGAGCGGCATCGCCAGAACTTCCCCGTTCCACTAACGGTGCACGGGATCGGGCCGGGCGAATTCAATCACGGTTGCACGCGCAACCTGCTGGCGTCGCTCAGCACGGGCGAAGTGATCATCTTCATCACCGATGACGCCGTGCCGATGTCTTCCAATTGGCTGCAGACCTTGCTGTCCAATTACGAAGACCCGCAAGTTTCGGCCGCCTACTGTCGCAACATTGCGCGCGAGAAAACCGATCCGGTCACCAAGCTCCTCACCGTCGGCGACCCCTCCTACGCAACAGTGCGGCGCGAAGTGCGTTTGCCCGCGGGCCAAGAGTACGAGCGCATGTCGCCGCACCACCTGCGGCTGCTTTTCAACTACACCGACACGGCCTCCTCCATGCGGCGCGATGTTTGGGAACGCCATCCCTACATGCGCTGCTCCTTCGGCGAAGACGTGTTGCAATCGCGTGCGATGCTCGAGGCGGGTCGCACCGTCGTTTTCGATAGCGAAGCGTGCGTCGAACACAGTCACGAATTCGGGCCCGAGGAAGCGCGGCAACGCGCGCTGCCCGACGCCGAGTTCAACGTGCAGTGGCTTGGCTGGACTCCTCTGCGCGCGCGCGCCGACGTGGAGACGCTCGTCGAACGCCAAAGGCCGGATGATGAAGCGGCCCTGGCCCAAGTCTTTGAGTTGCAAGGCGAAGAGCTGCAAAGCTACGCCCAAAACCTAAGCGACAGGCGCACGCAGTTTCTCATCGGGCAGTGGGAAGCCGGGCGCTCGCTGGTGCGCTACGGCAAGACTGCGCTGTTGGATTCGCCCGCACTGACGATCGTTTACCTGGATCAGCCCAACGGGACCTGCGCGGCCCTAGCCGAGGCCATGGCTGAGCGCGGCCATCGCGTGGAAAAGCTCGACTCTTGTGGGTCGGACCTCTCCGCGCGCATTCCACACAATCGGGCCAGTATCGTTCACGCCGCCGCGCCCGAGCGCTTGCAGCCGAGCGACGTCGCGGCCTTGCGCAAGGCGGGCATCGCCCTGTGGATTGACCTCGCACGCGCACCCGACAGCCACAGCGCCGATCTTTGCCGCGCCGCGGACATGTGCCGCGTTCCCACGCGCGAATTGCGCCAGGCGCTGATCGAACAACACGGATTTGATCCCGATCGCGTTCTGTACACCGTTTCCGTGCCGCCCGCCCCCGGTACTCGCCCCAAGCAATTGGCCGAGCTAGCCGGCGAGTTGGAATTTCGATATCGCGAACGACTCTGTCGCCTGTTCCAGCACCAAGGCGCATGGCTCGGTTTGCGCGGAACCCAATACACGAGCACCAAAGGCGACGTCGAGCGCGAGGACGCCGAGGGGTTGCGCTTCTCCGCAACCAGCTCCGAAGTGCGCTACCGACCCGCTTGGGAACTCGAACGCCCAGGCCGCGCCCAACCCGAACAATATCAGTTGCGCCTTTGGCTGGCCGAAGCTCTCAAGGCCGGGGACCTCAGCGCCGGGCGCATCGGTTTCGAAGGCGCCGAGATGGTTCCCTTCGGCCCCTTCTCGTCATCCGGGCGCTCGGATCGCGGCGGCACCGATGACCTGCGGCTGCTGTGCTTGACGTTGCCCGCTGGCGAGCCGGGCGCGGAACTCATCGTTCGGAACACCGATGCGAATGGCGAGCAAGCCTATGAGCTGCGCGTGCGACGGCTTGAGTTCGCAGGCCCGAACACGCCCGCACCCAAGTACTCTCCGCTCTTCTTCGATCGCTGCGCCAGGCACCCGGAGCGTGGCAACGAAGCGGAGCATGACAAAGCGAGTTCCAAGGCAACGGCTCCCTCCCCCGATGCGCTCGTGCTGGAAGGGGCCTTCGCAAAGGCCGAGTACGACCTCTTCGGTGTGCCCGCGGGCAAGTGTCTCTACGCCGTCGATCTCGAGGGTGCCGGCGCCTGCGGCAGGCTCTTTGTCGATGGATTGCCGATCGGGCGCTTTGAATTGTCAGGCGGCTCGCGTCAAATCCTGCGCGTGGCCCACGACTCCCGTCGCGCACCGCGCAGCTTGCGCATCGAAACCGCCGAAGGCTCCCGTCCCCTTTCGCTATACCGAATCAGCGTGCGCGATGCCGATGACAATGCGGCCTTGGCCCGCGTGGTCGGCCGTCGCGTGGCTCCCAAGCTGCGCGCGCTTTTGGGTCGCCCCAAGGTGATGAAGCCATGAGCACCTCGGACGAGTTGCTGACAATCGCCGATTTGGCCGTTCGCCCCGGCGCCATGCCGGATGCCTCGGACCTGCCCCAGGTCGGCGTCGTCATCGCCAACTACAATGGGCGCGAGCAGCTCATGGGCTGTTTGGCTTCCCTCGCGGCCCAGGACTACCCCAAGCAAAAGCTGCGCATCGCCGTCTTTGACAACGGCTCCAAGGACGGCAGCGCCAAGGCCGTTCGCAGCGGCTACCCGGATGTCGTCCTGGTCGAAAACGAGCGCAACTTGGGCTTTACGCCGGCTGCAAACGGCGGCGCCAAGGCCCTACCCGATTCGGAGCACTTCGCCTTTCTCAACAACGATGCGCGTGTGGAGCCCATGTGGTTGCGCGAATTGGTGGCTCCGATTGTGCGCGGAGAATGTGCGGCCACGTCTTCGTTGATGCTGGACGAGAGCGGCAGCACCGTGGACTTCGCCGGTGGAGGCTGCAACTTCCACGGCGTGGCGGTTTCGCACGGCTACAAGCGGCCGCGTGGGCCGGAACATGAAGTGGCGCGCAGAACCTTGTTCGCCTGCGGCGGAGCCATGGCCGTGGACGCCGAAGTGTTCAACGCGATCGGCGGCTTCGACGATGAGTTCTTCGCCTACTACGATGATTTGGATCTCGGTTGGCGCCTGTGGCTCGCCGGGCATGAAGTTCACACGGCGCCGCGTGCGCTTTGCCGCCACGCCCACTCGCACACTTCGGGTCGCTTTCCCTATGAGCAAGTTCGGCTCCTGCAAGTGCGCAACGCCATCCTGACTTGCTTCAAGAACTACGACCGGCCCAATCTCGATCGCCTGCTGCCCGCAATCTTGGCCCTGGCCGTTCGCCGCACTTATTTCTTGGTGCGCGACAAGGATGACCGCGCCCTGCGCATTGAA
>JAJDES010000177.1 GCA_029259675.1 Planctomycetota bacterium | reverse complement strand
GCCGCGCGCATGTCGAGATCGAAGCCGTCTTCCTCGTCGAGCCCGGGCCGATCTTCGTTGCGATAATCTCCTATCGCATCGATGACCAGACCAAAGGCTGGATTGAAAGCAGAACTGAAACCGTCTGTTTGGCCGGTATTGCGTGGAATGTTTGGCGCGCCGGGAGATTGAAATTGTTGCGCCGTAGCGCTGCTACCTAGAAAAATCGCCGCCAGAGTGATGTTTGAAATCCGAGTGAACATGAGTCCGTTCCGTGTGAAGTCTGTACGAATTATTTGTCATAGAGATCGCTGAGTAGTCTCGAAGCGATGCGAAGGCGGAATTGGCTTTAGAATTGCTCGCGGATGCAGTGCAGCCAAGAATTCGACCAAAGACCGGATCGATAGCGCACGGCGCTGCCGACGCTAAGGAAACATGACATCCTCGCTTTAGCCCGCGAACTCCATCGAGTTCGTTGGCGGCCCGGGCTGCAAGCAGTGGCGCGCCTAGGGCCGTCCAGGACTGGATCCAAGCAAGGAATCGATCCGAAGGGCGACACAAAACCTACAGCTCCGATTATTCGGAACCCGGCCTTGCGTCGTGCTGCGGATCAAACAATCGTGGGCGGTGCGCGCGGCCTTGCGCGCAACCTCGACCTTGACTCGGGCTTGCGTATCGAAACCCAAGTGGCGGAACGCTGCAGACTCGAAACGCACAAGGATGCAGAATCCCCATGCGCGAGCGCTTGCTTTCCAATCAGGCAAAGTGGGCAATCGTGTGATCGCGACGCTTGAGCCTCTTCGGTGCAACCCTGGCAAGCCTCCGAGATCCAAGCGGATCCACGCGGTTCAAGTTGCGAGTCCCGATCCGCCGCCGCAGCTGCAGGCACATGAGCAATGTGCGAATGGTGGTGTTCAGCTACCCAACTCGGTCCGGTTTCTGAATCGGTCTCCACCTGTGCCAAGGTGGAATTTCGCCCGCTTTCGCCTCCGATGCCATGCAATCGGTCGTGCAGGGCCCGGTGCAAAGGTGCCGCCAGCAGACTCGTGACGAGCAGCAGAAAAACGGCCCATTGCGCGCGGCGGGGAAAATCGGATCGAAGGTTCACGGGGTCACATTGGCCCGGCCGGCCCGGATCTGTCAAGTGGAAGCGTGGCAGGCCCCGCGCACGGTCAAGCCGC
This sequence comes from Planctomycetota bacterium, assembly GCA_029259675.1. Lineage (GTDB taxonomy): Bacteria > Planctomycetota > UBA1135 > UBA1135 > JAJDES01. Next base: position 6,927 of record JAJDES010000177.1, on the reverse strand, counting down.
TTGCCGAACAAGCCGCCCCCCCCAAGACCGATTTGTCACGGGCCGGGCTCCCCTCCGTCTAAACTGGTCCCCACGCCATGAATCAAGTCGATCTACATGGACTCCGTCCCGACCAAGCGCTGCGCCGCCTCGCTCAAGAGTTGCATTCCGCCAAGGTCCAGGGACTGGACCAGCTGCAAATCATTACCGGACGCGGCTGGGGCAATCGCGAACAAAAACCAATCCTGCGCAACAAAATTGAGGCTTGGCTCGGGGGCCCCCATGGAAAGCGCGCCGGGGTTTTGAGTTTTCGCACAAGCAAGGACGGCGGCTCCCTAGTGGCCCAACTCTCGGCCGGCGGCAAGGCTTGAGGGCCGGAAGCGGCACGACGAATGCGCATGAAAGAATCACGCCCCAGCATTCGCAACCGATGCACACTGGAGCGCGCGCTGCTCAACGAAGCTCCGCTGCTTTTGGATGGAGCCCTGGGAACCGAGCTGCTGCAACATTTGAACTCCGAGCTGACGTGCTTGGAATCGCTCAATGTCGCGCGCCCCGAAATCGTCTCTCAGTTGCACCGCGATTACATCGAGGCGGGCGCTCGCGTGCTTTGCACCAACAGCTTCGGGGCCAACGCGCGCAGCCTTGGAAACCATGGCCTCGGACATGAAGCCCAGCACCTGGCGCACCAGGCCGGGCGACTGGCTGTGGCGGCGGCGCGCGGGGCAGAACCCACTTGCTATGTCCTCGGCAGCCTCGGGCCGGGAGCGGGTTTGCCCTCGCGCGGTGAACTAACGTCCTCAGAATTATGCGCGTGCCTGCGCCCGGCAATCGAAGGGCTGTTGGAAGCGGAAGTAGACGCGCTTTTGTTCGAGACCCTGCGCGATCCCATGCAGGCCCTGGCCGCGGCCGAAGCCGTGCGACAAGTTGCGGGAACGGCCAAGCCCCCGTTCGCCTTCAGCTTTCATCCCGAATCCGACGGGAGCATTGTCAGCGGACACAAACCCGTTGAACTGTGGCAGCAAATCGAAAATTGCGCGCCGCTCTTTCTCGCCTTTAACTGCGGCAACGGGCCGCAGCCTGTGGATCGCGCCCTGGCACAGATGTCGCACCTTCAAGCGGGTCCGATGCTCGGGGCTTGGGCCAACACCGGAACGCCGCAAGCCCCACCTTCGACTGCTATGGATGGGGAAGCCTTCGCCGCTTGGTGTCTCACGAGTTCACAACGTTTCAACTTGGCTATTGTCGGCGGTTGTTGCGGCAGCGGCCCGGCACATGTGCGCGCTGCCGCTCGCAAACTCAGTCGCAGATAGCCCTGCATGTCCCGCGCAAAGAATAATTCGCTAGAGTAAGCCGATGGAACGCACACTAGAGCCCGAATTGATGGACACGGAGGACGAAGCCAGTTCCTACGATGCGATGGACAACAGTGCCGCCAACACTGCCTTTGTAAAGCGCATCACGGAACTGGGTTTTCGCGGCCGCGTACTCGATATCGGCACGGGACCGGGACACATCCCCCTACTCGTTTGCGACGCGCTCGCGGAAGTGACGGTTGTAGGGGTCGATCTGGCGCAACACATGCTCGATTACGCCGAGCGCCACCGCTTGCAGTCGCCCCACGCGCGGCGCATTGAATTCCAGCTGGCGGACGCCAAGGGGCTGGCCTTTGAAACAGCGACTTTCGATGGCGTCTTCAGCAACACCATTTTGCATCACATCCCCGAACCGCTCAGTTTTTTGAGCGAAGCTCGGCGTGTACTCAGGCCCGATGGCGCTCTATTGATCCGAGACTTGTACCGGCCGGACACGCCGGAGCGTGCCCTGGAACTCGTTGACGAACACGCTAGTTCGGCAAGTGCGCAGCAACGCGAACTCCTGCGCGCGAGCCTGCACGCTGCGCTGACTCCCGCAGAATTGCGCGAGCTCGCCGACCAAGCCGGCTTGGGAGATGCAAAGATTCAAATTGATAGCGATCGACATATGTCGCTTCAAATTCGTTCGCTTTAGGTTGCGAATCGTCGCCGCGAATTCCCACGCGATCGCCGCAACCGGCTACGGCCGCGATGTGATTGGGGCGTCAGCTCCCGCCCCGGGGCACTCACTTCAAACGCTATTCCGATACGAATACGCTTGAACCGAAAAGGCCGTGGCAGCTTGCCTTTCGCTCCCACAAGCTCATTCGAAAACAAAGAATCGCACTTTCCAGCTAAAGGGTTCCATGTCACCCTGCCCCCATGGATGCCCCCCATTCTCGGCTCGTCGCCTTCGCCTTGTCCCTTTGCTTGTCAGCTGGATGTGGACCCAAATCGCAGGAGGTCCCCGAACACCGAAATTCCGACGAATCCTTGCCGCCTTCGGTAATTCTCATCTCGTGGGACACGGTTCGCCGAGATCACCTGTCGGTCTACGAATACGAACGCGACACGACTCCCTTTCTCAGTGAGTTCTCGCAGGAATGCGTCGTCTTCGACAATGCCTACACCACGTCTGCATTTACGTTGACCGCTCACATGAGCATGCTGACCGGGCTCTACCCGCACACCCACGGCGTCGAATTGAGGACCGCACTCTCGCCCCAGGTCCCCACCCTGGCCGAACGCCTGCGCGAACTTTCGTACAACAACATCGCGGTCTTCCGCAGCGGTTGGATTGACACTCGCTACGGCTACGATCGAGGTTTCGACGTTTTCCAGGCGCGCAATTCCGCACAACTTGCTGAAAGCGCCGTTCGGAAGGCGCTGGCGGAAAAGCCCAAGAACAGACCCTACTTTCTCTTTCTGCACCTCTTTGACGCTCACTGCGGCAATCTGAAAGCAGACAACTCAACGATTTACCACCCGCCCCCCGCCTACCGCGATCTGTTCCTGGAGGGTGCCGCCGAGAGACTTCGGGGACGGCCTGCTGAAGCCCTTTACAACGGAAAAGCTGAGCTAAAACCAGGTGAAGACGAAGACATCATCGCGCTATACGACGCTTCCATTCGCTACTTGGATGACAAATTGCGCATTTGGATCAACGAATGGGAAAGCGCGGGTTATCTGGACAACACCATCATCATCCTGACGGCGGATCACGGCGAAGCACTCGGTCAGCATGATGACAATTGGTACGGCCACGGAGGCCTTTACCAAGAGGGCCTGAGAGTTCCGCTCCTGGTTCGATTCCCCGACGGCAAGGGAGCGGGCACTCGCAACAGTCGATTAACCAGCTTGGTTGACTTGGTACCGACGATTTTGGATCTGACGAAAAGTGAAAAAGAGCCTTGGCTGCAGGGCCTTTCACTCACAGAACCTAGGGAGCCCGGCTCCGTGGTCATGGCGGAACGACTCAAGAACAGAGCCATCATTGATGGAGACATCAAACTTGTCTCAAACGTCAATGGTGAGCGCGTGCGCTTCTATGATCTGAAGAACGATCCCGGGGAACTCAACAAGATAAAAGGCAAAGAGAGCATGGGCGCGCATTACGACCGATTGGTCCAAAGCGCTCAAGTCTTGCAGGATAAACCCGTCCCCGGTTCCCCGATTCCCGCGGGTAAAACCAGCGAGGAGATGCGCCAAGATCTCGACGCCCTGGGCTACAGCGGCGATGACGAATAGCCCCTTTCGGGGCATGGGCTCGAATGCGGTCTTAGTACCCACAATGAAAATGAGCCTCGTCCCTGCTCCTCAATGCAAATCGCAAGCTGCACCCAATCGCGGCAATGACGCTTAGGTCATGCGCCCGCTCACGACAAGTTCACTCTTACTCACTCACCCTCTTTGGCTTCGGGCGCCACAGCGCCTTCGCGTCCAGCTATTCGATCCTCCCAGGGTGTCTTGAGCACGTCCTCAAGAACGCGGTAGAGAACCGGATCGCTAGTAGAATCAAATTCTTCATCCGGAAATTCGACGATCGCATCCGGTTGCAGGCCTTTGCCTTTCCAACTATTGCCATCGAGGTCCAAATCCCGTCCAACGGGAATGGTCATCCATACTCCGCCGGGCAAATCCACGCGACGGCGATTCAAACTAAAGCCCCCCGTTGGGCTCCCCATGGTTGTGCACTTGGGCGCTTGTTTGGCCATCAGGCAAAATTGCTCTCCCACGGCCGCCGTTCCGCCGCCGAGAATTAGATAAATCGGGGCAGAGTATTGCCATTCTCCGCGGGACTTGCAGGTCAAGCCCACCTTCTCTCTCAGTCCGGTGCCCCCCTCCTCGCGTTCCTGCAAGTAACCGTACAGCGAGTCTTGCGCCAGGAAGCGACCAGCCATTTTCTCGGCGAATTCCAGCTCGCCTTTGTTCAAGTAGCGCAGATCCAAAATCAGGGACCAACTGTAATCCATGGACTCCAACGCCTTGTCAAAAGTATCCACGTCGGCGTCATCAATCGCGCCGAGAATCGCAATGTATCCCACTTTTTGGGGCGTTAGGCTCCAAGCAATACTCTCCTCCGTATTGACCGTGCCAAGCGTTGAACGAATTGCGTCCCAACGCGCGTTGTACTCCAGCTCCAGAAAGCCGTTCCTGACAATTTCATCGGAAAGACCGACATAGATGTCCGAATCCTGCAAACCATCGAGCATTTGGTGCAAGAGTATCGCCGAGTCGTACACCGTCTTGCAGTACGTTGCGCGCTTCTTGAAGTCATCTAGCTGCGCAGCCCAGTCCATCTCAGGCGAATCCTCGAAAAATGCGTAGGACTCATCGAAGGCTTGCCAGGCGCTCTCAATAATCTCACCCGCATCCTTCTTGCTGGCCTTGACGCTTGCGGGCATGGCCATCGTGACGTAGCCGCTTTTGTATCTGACTTTCTCTTTCTCCACATCAACGGTAAAAACTCTGCGCAACGCATCGACAGTATCCATATCGATTAGCACGGTATCCTTGGGGGGAACTTGGAGCAGAGGCCCCTGCCCAAACTCACCATCTACCTTGGCCCTGGCAATCCTATAGGCCCAATACAGAGAGGTGGGATCGCCGGGCCCCTTCACTTCCTTTTCGGGAAAAAGGCTTCCGACCATAGCCGGGTGAAAGCGCAACCAAATGTGAGCTATCGATTCACCGTTGCCCCCCGCGAGCGCTTTGATCTTCGACGGCCGGTTCGGGAGAACGACAGCCCACATGGCGTTGTCATCGGAAGTCCCAATCACCAGATCGCAAGCGCCGAGGCGAAGCTTCAAATCTTTTCCGTAGTCCACGCTGAACTTTTTCAGCGCATAGATGTGCTCCGGCCCTGTTTCCCAAGTGTAGTAGGGAGCTTTCTTGCTCTTGTATTCGAGCGTCGCGGGATACTTGGCGCCCAAATCCTGAGCGCGTGTATTGGACGCAAAAACAATGGCCAACACGGTTGCCATCAACAAACTCAATAGAAAACGCGCTTCTCTCATGGAATCCCTCAATGGACTTGCCGGCGAATTTCGTCGGACCGAGTGAACCCGATTTGCAAGCGAGCAACCGAGCACTGGTTCGAATTGTCTGAAAGTAATGAGCAGGAATGATCGGAACCGACGCCTCATTCCGAATCGCGATTCCGTTCAGGCCTGCCATTGTTAGTAGATTTTGCAAAAAGCCGCAACACTTCTGCCGTCAATGGTCGAGCCGACCCGAATTCGTCCCGACTTCAGGTTCATTTCACCCGTTGCCCGTCCGGTTGAATCTGCGCGCCATCCCTCCAGCCCACCCCGACCGGGCTTTGTTGCGCACAGTTCCGGCAGCTATTGACTTGGCGGAGTTGTGTCGCGCCGCAAATCCCAACCCCGCGCTTCTCTCTGCTATTTGGATTTCAACGCATTCAATAGGGTCTGGACATTGCGATTCATGACTTCCAAGTAATCGAGCGGACGCTCCAGCTCGCTGCCCTTCTCCGGATCGCGCGGTCGCTTTTCACAGGGAGAAAACACTAGGCTGATCAAGCCTGTGGAATCCTTTACCGCTTGTTCAACGGCGGCGCTTGGGCTCGACTCCCAGAGAATGAATCGGGCACCGCCCTCGCTCACGAACTGACGCATGCGATCAAAATCAGCTTCCCCGGGCATCTGCATCGGATTCAGATCAAAATTGCTGATCTTCCAACCGTAGCGTTTGGCGAGGTAATCGTACGCGGGATGCGCGGCCAGGAGTGGCTCATCATCAAGTAACGGAGCAATCGATTTCAAAGAGCTGTCCCACTTGTCGATTTCGAGCTTCAATTTGTCTGACCTCTGCTCAATTTCTTCAGTGTGCTTCGGGGACAACTTGGTGAGCGCCTTTCCAACTGCATGCGCTTGCAATTGAAAGAGGTGTGGATCCAACCAAACATGCGGATCCGTGCCGCGGTGGCTGTGCTCTCCCTCACGACCGTGGGAATGGGTCTGCTCCTGGCTGTACTCCAAAAGTTGTTCTCGAAAACCGCGTGTGGTTTCGAGTACACGGCTCCGTGGAAGGCTCGCGATTCGAGCCCAAGCATCCAAACCGCCCCCCTGGAGAATGATCAAGTCAGCAGCTCGAAACTGCCTCAATACGTCTGTCGCGGGCTTCCAGTGCACGGGATCCTCTTCGCTCGGAAGCAGACAACGCACATCGAAGTGCTCGCCGCCCAGGCGCTCCGCCAAGAAAGTCGTTGGGTAGAAGCTGGTGGCCACTACGGCTTTTTCCGCTTGCGCTTCGCCCTGAATCGAAAGCCCTGGACCCAAGTCCGTTCCGGGAATGGCGCCCTCTAGACAAGTCTGATGCTTAGGCGGAGTCCATAAGAACTTGGGCTCAACGGCCTCACCCTGGGCCCCGAGCTGGCGGCAAACAAGGAGGCTAAGAACAGCGACTAGTGCCACCGACAGGCATCGAGCAGCGGCCTTGCATTCTCTACGCGCCAAATAAATACAATCGAGCTTCATAGCAGTGGCTTCCATTTGGTGAAGGCCCAAATCAGCAGTGAGCCCAGAGCAGCCGTCAGCAGCAGTGCCTGCAACAGCACAAAGCCCAGCTCAAG
>JAJDES010000176.1 GCA_029259675.1 Planctomycetota bacterium | reverse complement strand
GCAGTGGCAACACGCAAACACCGGCTCACCCTTCGGAACGCCCGGAGCTGATTTGAATTCGCCGGCCACCTGGGCCATTCAACGCGGCTCAGCAGACATCACCGTGGCCGTCATCGATTCGGGCATTGACGCCCTGCACCCCGAGTTCAGCGGCAGGCTCCTACCCGGTTACGACTTCGTTGAGGAGGACGACGACCCGCAGGATGAACTCGGCCACGGCGTAGCGGTGACCGGACTTCTGGCGGCGAACTGGAACGACGGCTTCGGCGTGGCCGGCATGGACCCCGCCTGCAGCGTGTTGCCCCTGCGCATCATTGCCGGAGACAGCACCGCACTCTTGTTCGATTTCGTGCAAGCCGTCGACTACGCCGTCGCCGCGGGAGCCCACGTAATCAACATGTCAGTCCAGGGCTTCCCTGCCGATCCCCTCTTGGTTGATGCCCTGACCAACGCGCGCACGGCCGGAAGCATCTGCATCGCCGCTGCGGGCAACTTGGGCCTTGGCTACGCCGACATTTCCTGGCCGGCCGCCAGTCCCGACACAATCACCATCGGATCCAGCGATCACTTCGACGCGCGCAGTGCGGGCTCCGGCACGGGCGCCGCCGTAGATTTCCTCGCACCGGGATCCTTCGTAACAACAGTTTCCATCCACCACTTCGGCGGCGCGGCAAACTTCACGGGCACGTCCGCCGCCGCTCCCCTCGCCGCCGGCATTGTCTCATTGATGCTCGCCGAAGCACCCGACCTGACCTTTGAAGAGGTTTACGAATACCTGCGCCAGGGCGCCTTGGATCAAGTCGGCGATCCCTTGGAAGACACTCCCGGTTGGGACCCCTTCTACGGACACGGGCGTTTGAACGCCGGCCTGTGCCTGCAAAGCATGTGCGCCTGCACGCAAGCGGGCGACTTCCACGCAAGCCCCGCCAGCTTATCCCTACCCGAAGCCGGCAACCAATACATGCACCTGACAGCCGGCCCCGCCCGCGCCGGCGATGTGTATTGGATCTTCGGCTCCGCAACGGGCACCGCGCCGGGCATCCAACTCGGCTCGGTCCTGCTGCCCTTGGTTCCCGACGCCTACAGCGTGCACACCATCAAGGTCGGACTGCCGCTATTCCAAAACACCCTGGGCCTACTCGACGCCGACGGCAATGCAACCGCGAGCTTGCAACTCCCCCCCAACCTAGACCCAAGCCTCGCCGGAGCTCAACTCTTCCACGCCTACATCCTCTACGCCGACGACCTCACCATCGACTTCGCCAGTTCGCCAGTTTCGTTCGAACTGACAGCCCCGAAGTAAACGAACGGGCAACTAGGTCGGAGCTGGCATCGCTTGGGTTCAATACCTGCCCCTCGCAAGCGCTCTGAGCAGCCACAGCTTTGGGGATACCGGTCCCTTGTGGCTAGCTTCGCTGGGATAGAAAGGCGAATAGCATGCGCAGGAATGTTCACCCCGTTGATGCACGAGGGTTTCCATTTGAATTCCAATAGCCGGCGCCCAAGCAACAACAAAATACACGGCCCGCCCACGTAATTACCAACCAGCGAATCCAATAATCCAACAAAGCCCCCCCTAACATCCCAATGGAACGCTACTGTAACTAACGAATTCTTCATTTAGGCAGGTCATGCAAGGCGACTCTCCCATTCCATACTCGGCGCTGCGCAGTCTCTTCGAGGTGCTCGACGACGCAGCGAAGTCCGGAAAGAAATGTGATCACACATATCGGCTGACTTCAGGCTTTATCGAGGAAAGGGCCCTTCCCCTCGACGAGATGCTGATTTGGCTTGGCGAGAATGGCGCCCGTTGCGACTGCGAGGTCATGCTCAACACCGCGCAACATTGGGAGAAAAAGGTCGGTTACCAATCTTGGACGAAGAGACCTAAGCAAGCTAGGCAACGGATCGGGATTCGCCCGACCGCTAATTGCGCTAACCGCAATGTGGACACACGAATGGGGAAGCTAGATTGACTCGCGTGACTTTTCTGGGGCACGGCATTGTCGTGCGACTTTCGGCTCTCGCAACTCGTGGAGTCTCGCGGGAGAGTATCGTGCAGGCGATGGATGCACCGCCGCTAGACGCGGATTCCCAGCTACTCTCATTCGGGCCGCACTTCGGAAGCGAAGCGTGCGACCAGTACATTCGACGCCTGGAGGCTCTGGGGCTTCGGCATGTCGAAGACTTCTTTGAACTCCAATGGGATCATCCGGAGTGGCTGGACTTTGATGCTCATGAAAGAATCACTTAAAGAGCCGATGTAGACGGGCGGCCGCATTGCTGCCACCGCTGATCAACCGAACTGTTAGATGCTCACAAGGAATGATCATGAATACCGAAACAACATTCGAAGATCGCCTGACCCGTCTTGAAAATCAGAACCGCCGCCTCCGCCGGATTGGGATCACTCTTGCTGCGCTCCTTAGCGCGGTACCGCTTCTGGGCTTCGCTTTTTCCGACGAGCCATCGGACGGACACTTTCGGATCGTCTACGCCAGCAAGTTCGCCTTGAAGGATCCGCGTACCGACAAGATTCGTGGTGAGTTCTCGCACCAGACTGTGCCCGGTGGCTGGGCGGGCCTCACTCTTTGGGATGACGAGGGGCAGCCGCGTGCGGAGTTCAAGCTTTGGGAAGATGGCCGGACCGCGCTTCTCATGTCAGACGAACAGAGTGGCGCCAAGACGCGCCTTGCTGTGGACGCCGAGGGCGCGCCGAGTCTGACCATCAACGGGCGTCCGGTCCTAGTGAAGTAAATAGCTGTCTAACAGGCCGATGCAGGCGGACCGACCTTCGCCCTGCCGCTGATCGGCCAAGGCGTTGCGCAGGCGTACGACTCGGAATAGATGAAATGGAGAGGAAGAACGATGAACAACGAACTCGCTAGTGAACGCAAGAGCCTAACGCTGTCAGTTGCCGTGACTCTGGTGTTCATTCCATGCCTAATAGGTTTGTACACGCAAGGGCCAGAGCAAGTAGCTTTGGTTTCCTCCGTCGCGTTCATGGTGGGCTACATCGTCGACCGAGTGCGGCTGCATCGCAGAATCGTTGACTTGCTCACTCCAGACATCAACGCATGAGCCACCCAACTCGGCAGCGCAACGGCCGGTCCGCTTCGCGAACCGTCGCTGACCGCCAACCCCGTTAGATGGATGACATGAACAGCCACGAGAAGCTTCTTATTGCGCTACTGCGCGAGGCCCTCGTAGCAAATATCGAGGCAAAGGTTAGGGAATTTGAAGGCTACTACTGGCCGTTGAGGAACGGCGCAATTCCGTACGACACGCGGTTAGGCAAGGCAATCAACGAATTCGCCCAGGACCTCGAGTACTTCGAACCGAATTCAGAATGGCGGAAGCATTCCGGCCTCTATGACGAGGCGGAACTGCGAAATAGGATTGATAGTGTATTGCATGCCGTTCCAGCGGAACCTGATTCATGATTCAACGAATTGCACGAGGACATCTAACATGCGCTTGCAGTGGCGGGGGGCGGGGGGGGCCCCCCCCGAACCACCACCACCAGAA
>JAJDES010000175.1 GCA_029259675.1 Planctomycetota bacterium | reverse complement strand
GGCCACGAAGCGGCCCGATTGGGAAATACGCGCGGCGAAGCTATCGCCGTTGCTTTGCGTGTTGGCGTCGCGCACGTCGGCTCGTTCGATTTCCAAGCCTGCGTCGATATCCGCTTGCACATTGATGGTGCCGGAATCGATGGTCAGGAGCGCCGGGCTGGAGCTGCCGCGCAGGGAGATCATTTCGGCGCGGCTGTAGGTGACATCGCTGAAATTGGCGACGCCGCCCGAAGCTGTCAGGTTGAGCAGGCCGCCCAGGGTGCCGGTTCCGCTGGCCAAACCGATGGTGCACTGGGTTGAGTTGTCGCTCAGGACCAAGTTGCCGAAGGCGTCGTGCACTTCGAGCGTGAAGGCGGAGAAGTTGGTGCCGACGGTTTCGATCGATGCCGGCTGGGTGCCGAAGGCCAATTGGTTGGCCGGCCCGTGTGTGACGGTCAGGGCCGTGCCGGTGATTCCCGTTAGGCCACTGGCCGTAACGTCGAAGGTGATGTCTTCGGCGATGTTGTAGGTCAGGTCATCGAAGGTGGCGATGCCGCTGAAGGTTTGGCGCGTCGTTGTTCCGCCCAGGGTGGAGCTGCCGGAGGTCAGGGTGATGGTGACGTCCACGCTGGAAGTATCCACTAGGGCGTTGCTTGCGTTTTCAACGCGCACGGTAAAGGGAGTCCAGGCCGCACCGGCGGTTTCGGTCGCTTGCGGCGCTGTGTCGTACACGATCTGCGTCGGCGGCGAGGCAACCACCCGCAGGGTGAAGATGTTGGAATTTACCGGCGCAGCGATGCCGTCCGTCACGGTTATGCGAACGCCCGTTGTGGTGGCGACATCGCCCAACACCGGCGTTCCGCTGATCTCTCCCGTGCCCGTGTCAAAGCTGGCCCAGAGGGGCAGGGCCACGCCTGTGGATGAAAAGGTCAGGCTGGCGCCCGCATCGGGGTCGGTGACTACCGGTGTGAAGGAGAACGCCTGGGTGGCCACGGCGACTTGGGTTCCGATGGTTTCGAAACTGGGTGCGTCGTTGAGGGCCGTGACCGTGATGCTGACGGTCACTGCGGCCGAAACGCCTGCGCCCGAATCGGTCACCGTGAAATTGAATGTGTCGTTGCCGACGAAGTCCTGGTCCGGCGTGTAAACAACCGAGAGCGGAGCGGTGCCCGTCGAGACGTCGAGCGTGCCCTGGCCCGGTGCGCTGGATACATTCACGGTCAAAAGGCCGACTGCATCCTCCACATCCGTTCCCGTCAAAACGATGGCGCTCGTCGGCGTGTCCTCCGCAGTGGTGACCGGGGCGACTGCGGTGGCGGTCGGAGCGTTGTTTCCATTGAATGCGTTCGAGCTGGACGAGTTGTGGCAGCCAAGGCCGGCGAACGCGAGAAGGAAGAGGGCGATACTGGTCGCGATCCCTGAGGGAATGGACCGAATCTTGAGTTGTTGACGGAAATGCATGGGATCGGTGATTGCGCCTGTGGGCGAGTGCGCCATGACTCCTATTGAGATGGCGTCTTCTTATCGGGCAAATCCGCGATCCACTGAGGGCCCAATTTTGTTGGGGTTCAGATAGCCCACCAGGGGGCCCTAGGGGCCGATTTTGAGCGATTTTCGCGGGCTTTCGCGCGCTTTGGTTCGGGGCCGATTGGCGCGCTGGAGCGGGTGGCGGTGGGCGCGGGGGCCTCCGGCTTTAGGCTCGTTTGCCGAATTTGGAGAGTTCCAAGCCGGCCTCGGGCCCAGCCGTTGCCAGATGCCAATCGATAGCTCGGCTCCGTTTGCCTACTGGATGCATGGCACTGGGGCGGTGCGCCGCAAAGCTGACGCTGAGGACGTCGGTGTCCATGTGAAGGGCTCCAAGTGGCCGGTGAACCTGCGCCGGGCGGTTTGGATTGCTCGCCGCTGACTTTGACGCGTGCAAAGCGCCGGATTGCGCTCGATGCGAGGCGCGGACCCCGGCTAGGATGCGGGCATGAGCGATTCTGAAGGTTCACCCGATGCATCGGAGCTGGGTCCCGAAAAGCCCGCTGCAGGGGATAGTGAAGCGGCAATCGGGGCTGCGCCCGAGGCCGGTTCGGACGCGACACAAGCGGGTGAGGGCCGCAGCAAGTCGGCTTCCGGTCCCGAGTTGCGCGGCGACACGGTCGCTCCCGGCTTGGTCCTGGGCGTGGTTCATCGCAAGGATTACGACTTGCAACGCGAACGCTCCCAACGCGTTCCGCTCGACTCGGTGGACCTCGAGCTCAATCGCTTCCAAAAAGCGCTGGAGGAGTCCAAGCGTCAATTGCTGGATCTCAAGTCGCGCTTGGTCGGGAAAGTGGACGCCGACGATGCGCGCATCCTCGACACCCATCTGACCTACCTCAAGGACTCGGTCTTCATCGCGGATATTGAGAATTTGATTCTCAATGAGCAGATGCGGTTGGAAGCGGGAATCACCAAGGTCATCAATGACTTTGATCGCATCTTTCGTTTAGTCCAAAACGAAACCCTGCGGCAGTCCGCGGTGGATTTGCGCGACGTCGGTATTCGCGTCCTGCGCAACTTGGAGAGCGAGCAGGATCGCAACCGCGGTGAAGTCTCTCCGCAGGAATACATCCTTGTGGCGCGCGAGTTGTCGATCGTGGATATGTTCAATCTGTCCAACGAGCGCGTCATGGGCATCGCCACGGAGGGTGGCGGGCTGACCAGTCACGCGGCGATTTTCGCGCGCTCCATGCGCATCCCGACGATCACGAATGTGGCCGGTTTATTGGATGCGGCCAGCGAAGGGGACTTTGTCATCCTGGACGCATCCGAAGGTGTACTGCGCATCCGCCCGGATGAAGTCGTGCGTCAGCAATACCTGCAAAGTGATCAGGGCGAAGAGCAGGACCAGGAGCGCATTCAGTTGCCCGATTGGGCCCAAGCGGTTCCCAAGACGAGCGACGGCCAGCGGGTGATTTTGCGTTCGAGTTGCGGCAACTTGCCGGAGGTCGAACAAGGCAGCGAGTTGGGCTTGCCGGGGGTAGGGCTTTACCGCACCGAGCTTTTGTTCTTGGTTGACCGCGAACCGCCTTCGCGCGATACGCTCGTCAATCACTATGCGGGAGTGATCGAGAAGGCCGGGGCCGAGCCCGTCACCTTCCGCTTGCTCAATGTGGACTCTTCGCTGACGGTGCCTTACTTGCATCCCGAAGCCGAATCGAATCCTCATTTGGGGCGGGTCGGGATTCGGATTCTTTTGGCCAAGGAAGCGATTTTGCGTCGCCAGTTGCGCGCCATCCTCTTGGCCGGCGCCAGGGCCAAGGGTGCCGTGCGCATCGCCGTGCCCTTCGCCACGGATGTGAGCGAACTGCGGCGGGTCAAGGAAATCCTGTTCGAAGAGCGACTGGAGCTGCGCAAGGGCGGCGAGAGCTTTCGGGAGAAAATCGAACTCGGCACGGTTGTCGAAACGGCCGCTGCTTGCATGGGCGTGGCCGATTTGGCCCGCGAGTCGGATTTCATGACGGTGAACTTGGACTCCCTCGTTCAATACCTCCTGGCCGCCGATCGCGAAAACGGAGCTCTGTCCTTTTACTTCGAGCAGGGCCTGCACCCCTTTGTTTTGCGCGCCTTGCAGCAAATCTGCGACGCGTGCACGGAGCAGGAACGCCCGCTTTCCGTATTCGGGGTCTTGGCCGCGGATCCGCGCAACACGGCCATGTTGCTGGGGATCGGGCTGCGCGAGTTTTGCTTGCCGCCGGCTTCCCTGCAGGAGTTCATGGCCAAACTCACGAAGATCAACCTGTCCACCGCAATTCGAGCAGCGCGCTCGGCGGCACGCTGCTCTAGTTACTCAGAAACCCAATCCGTCGTGCAGAGTTTCCGCCACGGCTACGCGCCCTAACCCGAATGCAAGTCCGCTCGCCCGCGCAAAACGCGCGGGCGAGCGGATCGGGCTCAATAGCGCTCTCCAACCTGGCCCGTTGCGAGTGATTCCGTCCGTTGCGGCTATTGCAGGCGGCGATTCGGTCCCGCGCGCCAAACCTGACCGCCGAGGCCAACGCGTTAGTGCGATGTCGAATTTCACTCGCTCCGCAATTCAATTCGGCAGGACGCTAACTCGGAGCACGACGAACAGCGGGTCGCGGCCCGTTGCTCCCAATACGGTGTATTGATTGGCAAGCAAACTCGTGTTGGTGTCGAAGATTGTGTGCTTCTTCGCGCCGTTAATTTCGAGGAACTCGCAGCGATCTGCATTGAGGGTAGCGGATTTTTCGTCGAACGAACTGAAGCGCAAGTGCAGGCCGTAGCTGAAGTGATCCTGACCCGAATCCAATTCCATCGTAATGCTTTCGCCGATGGCGGTTGAAGAGCGCAGGAAGCTTGAAGTGAGCAACTCGAAGGATTGACCGGGCAACAACTGCGCCAGATTATCTGTCAGGTCCTTGGGAAGTTTCGACTCGGTTTCCGTATTGGAAGCTCGCAGTAGCATGCAAGTCAGCATGACTTGGGGCACCGGTTGATCGATCTCTTCAAGCAGGGCGCGCATAGCCGCCAGCTTCTCAGCCTTTTCACGCAGAATCAAAATGCCGCGTTCTTCAATCATGCTCACATTGGGTTGGCGATTCGAATGACCCCATTCGTCGCGAAACTCAAGCATTCGATTGAAGGGAGTCAGGGATCGTCCAAGGGTGTTTAGGGACACATTGCGCGCGCGAAAGGATGAGACTTCGTAAAGGCGCCCTGGATCCAGTTCCACCGCATTGGCGGCGTTGGCGTATTCCATGGTGGCTTCTTGGTGGGCGATCATCTCGAGCGTGCCCAAACCTTCAAGAATGCGCGCCACCTGTTCCTTGGTGTCAAAGACAATCAAAGAGTCGTTGTAGAGGCGCAGATTGAATACGGGCGTCGGTTTTTGTCCTTCTGCGATACTGACCAGCAATTGTCGTCCGAAAAAGTCCCGGGCGGCATCCAACAGCGCCTCCGGTTCCGCATGAATCGGATTGAAGTGCTGGAGCACCAATTGATCCATGAGCAAGGGTTCGGAAGAGTTCTGGCTCTGAACGCGACCGCCTGCATCTTGACTGAGCGTTGGAATGGCCAGCAAGGGCAACAGCAGGACCACGTTTGCGAATGTGTGTCGTAAGTTCATGATGATTAGCGTTGGTTTTCGGTTTCCACTGCGGGGGGG
>JAJDES010000174.1 GCA_029259675.1 Planctomycetota bacterium | reverse complement strand
GCCGTCCAACCCGCTGCGTGAGAAAATATCATGGGCTTCGTTCTCGGTGCGCGGCAACGGGGCACCACGCAGGCGAAAATCGGCCATCAGCAGCAACGGCGCGCCCGCGCTGGAACCAAAGCTGTGCAATAGCTCGTGCAGTTCCGCCTGCCCTTGTCGGTCCACCGATTGGATCCAGGCGTTGCCGCGCGGGCCGACCGCTGTGCGAAAATTGCTTGGAAAAGCGCTGCTTGGGCGAGCTTGCGCAAAGCCGTGGGACAACAAACTATCTACGCCCGCAGGGTGTTCGAAGTATTCGTGTACCAGCTCCGCGGGAACGACATACCTGCAAGCAAGCCAGGGCTCGCTTTCTTGCACGCAAGCGAGCAACCGCCTCGCCGCATCCTTTTGGCGCGGATCCACCAGGATTCCGCGCGCACCAAGGGTGTGCGGCGCAAGCTCCATAGGGCCATGCATCCAGGCCATGCGCCTGCCGTCGAGCAAGCGCTTAGCAAGGAAGCTTGTCGACCCGTCTCCATTCAACTCCTGCGCACCTTCGAGCGCATCACCGATCGGCGGCTCGCCGAGATTAGCTTCGAACCCGTCGGGGCGTTCGCCGGTTTCAAAAGCGTGCAACCAAAGCGCCGCCCCCAGCGCGGCGCCCCCGTCCGCCGGCGCTGCGGGAACATGCAAGCGTTCGAACGGACTCTCCTCCAGCAGGCGAGCATTGATGGCGCGGTTGGTGGCCAGCTCACCGACGAAACATAGGTCCGGCAACTCCGTGCGCCGATGCAATTCACGCGCCAATTCGACGACCCGGTCGCCGAGGGCTTGCTGCAAGCTGGCCGCCACATCGGCGTCGCGGTTGTCATCACTTCCCATCCGCAGGGGCCCGCCGGGTCGCCGCGCGGGTCCCAGGAGCTGCTCGAGTTCTTCGCCCCACAACACCTTGGTGTCGTGCACATAGCGGAATGCTCGCTCTTCTATGCGAAAAGCGCCGCCCTCCTCCGGCAGTAGCAAGCTCGCGAATTCCTTCGCGAAACGCGGCTCTCCGTACTCCGCCAAGTCCCAAACGCGCCCTTCCTCAGCGCCCGGTTCGAACCCCAGAAACTGGGTGACTGCGGATGCGACCAATCCCAACGAATGTGGGAAATGCACTTCCGCCAAGCCCTCCAAACTTTGCCCGCGACCGACAAACAGCGACGTCGTGGCCCATTCTCCCGCGTCATCTGCGCAAAGCACAGCAGCGTTCTCGACCGGAGCTTGAAAGAACGCGCAGGCCGCGTGGGACTTTTGATGCTCGCAGAAAGCCACTTTGTCGGGCTCAATCCCCAACTCATTTGCAATGCGGTTTTTCAGCCACAAACGATCTCCGAGCCAGAGGAACATGCTCCCGGCAAATGAGGAAGCGGAGCGAGGGAAACTCCTCAGTTGGCACGCAAGAATGCGCTCAAATTTGCGCAACGGCTTCTCATAGAAAACAACGCGGTCTAAGTCGCGCGCTTGCAGCCCGGCCAAATCCAAGCAGGCGCGGATCGATCGCTTTGGAAACGCGGCATCCAAGCGGCGCCTTGTGAAGCGTTCCTCTTGAACTGCCGCGACAGTCTTACCGTCAACAACCAGCGCAGCTGCCGCATCGCGATGGAAGGCGGAAATCCCCAGGATGCGCATCAATACTGCCCAAGCGGATCGGCGCCGGGTTTGCTCGCCTTGACGTCACTTCCGTTTGAGCCGCCGACTTCGCGCCATCCGCTGCGTTGCTTGGAGCGGCTGGCACCCATGCCAAAGGGCAAACACAGAGTCCAGTAAAAGACATACAGCAGCACGCGCCCAAATCCGGCCGCAGATCGCAATCCGAGCCGCTTCCAGGCCCCCAAAAAGCGCGAGCTGCGTGCTGCTTTCATGGCCGAGTCCACTTCTCCGCCGCGCCCATCTTCACGCCATCGATCCAGAAACCGACCGGTGTAGGCGATGTGATACTTCTCGTCCTTGAGTATTTCGTCGTACATCAAGGCCGTGCGCTCGTCATCCTTGTTTAGCTCGCGGTGAACCTCCATGAGGTACGCGGCGCGCTCTTCTGCCACGTGCAACATGGCGACGTAGTCAACTTCACCCAGTTCATCAAACAGTCCGGCGTTAAAAAATCCGTGGGCATCCATCTCAACCCCCTTGCGACCACGCGATAGGTCGTAGGGTTTGTCTGGTGCTTCGGAACTTGAGCTTGCCGAACCGCAATCCGCTTGAATCTCCGCAGCGCGTTCACGGAAGAGCCGCGCGTGTCGCAGCTCATCATCGGCATGACGCAAGAGATGCTCGCGCAATTCGAAGTCCGCAACTCGGCTTGCGGCGGCAATCAAATCGCGCCCGCCATCTTCCTCAGTTGCCGCAAAGCCCTCGAGGGTGCGCCAACTTCGATTCGGATCGGTCCACACCGATCGGTTGCGATACAGGTCGAGTTTGAATCCGAGCTTCACGTAAATCCCTGCGGTTTGGGGTTAGCGGGTTCCTCCCGGCAACAGTGGACGCCGAAATGCTTATCAAAAGCTAGCACGACGCACCCGATTCGGGGCCACCGCGTAGGTTCGGATTTGCTATTTCTGAAGCTGCGACGAAAGTTCGGGCTCGAGACCGTCGGCGAGCATCCTGTGCCCGACAATGTTCAAGTGAAAGTTGGACAGCCAAAAGAAGGCATCGGGCTCACTTTCGAGCACCACGCCAAGGTCCAGGACCCGGCAGCCTTCTGATCGCAGGCCCTCAATAAAGCCTTGAGCAAGCTCTCGTTCACGTAAGAGATGCTCCGCGCCCAAACCAAGAATTTTCCTGACTTCGGCGAAACTATTTGGTTCTTGCTGCCAACTCAGCGCGCTTGGGCTCGGCACAAAAACAAACAGGAGCTCAGCTTCGGCAGCGTGGGCCACGCTTTGCATTTCGCGACAAATTGCGCTCGCCCGCGCCACCCCGAATTCAAGCTCCTGCGGATGCAACCTGCCGTAGTACATGGCCCCGAAGCCAGCGCTTACTGCCGGCCTTAATTCGGCTGCGATTCCGCCCAAGACTTTCAGTTCGGAGTCCTGTCGAAGTTCAATATCGTCGCCATCAAAGATGTGCCCCAACTGCAAGAGGTCGGTGAAGTCGTTATTCCCGCTCACACCGACAATCACCAAGTCCGGCTTTAGATAGAGAAAACGCTCCATGGCGCCAAGGGTGCTATAGAGCGAAAAACCACCGCGAGCCGCGTTCAAGACTTCAACGGATTGCCCACTGTGGGCACGCTGCAAGCGACGCTCCAATTCACTCGCGAAGGACTCATCGTTGTTGAGTAGCCCGTCTAAGTGCGAGTCCCCGACAACCAGCACGCGCAAGTCCGGTTGCTCGGAGGATGGGTCGTCCGCGCGCCGCATGCCCAAGGAATTCGTCTCAAGCAACCAACTGCCGCTCGGATGATCCTCCATCTTTCGCCGAAGCTCGAGATTCGGTCTGCGCGCAAAATAGGATCGCGCATGCCATTCGTTCTGGTGGTGTTGGATCGGAAAGAGCCGCCTCGCTTCCGCTTCGGTGAAAGCCAAACGAGGCAATCTCCCACTTTCTTGCAGCCATTTCAGATCGGCATCATGCTCGCGAACTCTACGGGCCCATTCGGCAAGCACTTCGTGGGTTGGGCGGAAGACTTCCCCCTCCTCCATGAGCTGTTGATTGAAGAACCACCACGCCGAAAGGCTCGAGGCCACGATGCAACCAATCAGCACAATCCACTTCCTTACCGCAGCCATTCATAACCCCCGGCGCCGGCTGCACAGGGCAATAGACGGATTCGCTTTCGCAATGGTTCTAACGTGGGTCGAATGTGAGCAGCACAAGTGCGAGTGGAACCGACTCGTGTGCGGGAGAGAGCATACGCGAATGCTGTTGGCGTAACTTTGCTTCCGTGAACTTAGCGGACGCCCCCGCAACATTGAGCGGTTTTGTCAGGGTCGGCATCCGTTGGCCGAAATCCGAAGCATGGGCCATCCTCGCACGTTGCGTGGAAGGTCACAACCTCGTCGCTTACATTGTCCTTGCTTCGCCCAAGGCCGCTCATTCATGCTCTTAGTTCACCCATGGTAGAGTTCGAAGCGCGGCTTCGCTCTCGCCCCAAGAACTCAACGGGCCCCCTCCACACTTTCCTCACTTCGATTGGGAACAGGTTGCAAGCATTGGCATCTCTCGCCGCGGCGCGAACACGGCTAACTCGCGCAACTAGCTGCACGGCACGCATTGCGTTGGGCGTAGGCCTTTGCCTTCTGTTCGCCGCAACGCCAAATTCAGCGAATCGCGTAGTGACACATCGCCTGCAGGGCGGGCTGAGCTGGGGGCCGTGGCATCAACTCGCGCCGCTGGAAACCTTGGAATCGAGTTCTGACTCCGCTCGTCCGATTGAACTGGAGCGCGAATTGGTTGATCAGTGCACTGGCGCTGCAGGCCCGCAGCTCGAGCGCGAGTACGCGGGCTTTGCAGAGCAATTGGTCGCTTGGAAGAAACTCGAATTGGGCGATGAAGTCACCCCTTGGTCCGACCAAAACCGAATGGACCTCACGGAACTCAGCGACGGGTCCGACATTCAAACCGGAGCCTACCTCTGGCGCAGCTTGGATGCCGCTCAAGAAGCCGAAGTGGATATAGAGGTCGGCGCAAGTGACGGGATCAAGTTTTGGCTCAACGGCGAACTATTGTTTGAGCGCAAGCCCCTGGGCAAGAAGGACAAATCCAAGAGCAGTCGTCAGTTTCGGCCCAACCAGTTCGCCCGTTCGCTGCGCTTGCGCGAAGGTCGCAACCACATTTTGGTTCAATTGACCCATCGAGTCGGTCGGTGGCAGTTCCAATTGATGCACGGAACCGAGCGCAATTTGGACGAGCAATTGAAGGCACAGGCTGGAATCAACGAAGCTATCGATCGCGGCGTTGTCTTCCTCTTGAGGGCCCAACATCTCGATGGATCTTGGCGCTATCACAGCGACCTTTTCCGCAATGGAATCACATCCCTAGCCCTATACACGCTACTTGAAGCCGGTCTTCCCAGTGATCACCAGGCCATCCGCCGCGGCTTCGAATTCCTACAGGTGCAGCCTCCGACCAAGACGTACTCGGCTGCATGCCAACTGCTGGCGCTGGGGTCGCTGCAAGGCGATCGAATCGGCGATCTGAACATCGAAGAGGCCATGGAGGAGCTGGTAGATCTCATCCTGGACTGGGAAGGGGGCGGATGGGCCTATCCCGACGGAGACTCCGATCTTTCCAACACGCACTTCGGAGCCCTGGGCCTGCGAGCGGCGGCGCGACGCGGAATTCCGATTCCGCTTCGAGTCTGGCAGCGTTTGGTCACCCACGTGCGCAGTTATCAAAACACGGACGGCGGCTTTGGGTACATGCCGGGCGATCCATCGACTGGCTCCATGACCGCCGCCGGCATGACCCTGCTGTCTGTTTGTCGTGAGCAGTTGCGGCAAACGGGCAAGATCACCTCGAGGCTCGAAGGGCAATTCGAAGCCGATCACGCGCGCGGGTTGGAATGGCTGAGCAAGCACTTTGCTGTTCACGAGAATCCCGAACCCTCGGGTTCCACCGGACTCGACGTGCGCTGGCTCTATTACTACCTCTATGGAATCGAACGGGTGGCGGCCCTGGGCAACCTGCGACACATCGGTCCGCACGATTGGTATTGGGATGGGGCCCGCGCCCTACTGGCTTCACAGGAATCCGGTGGTTTCTGGGACGCACCCACTCCCGATCGGGAGACGGAGCCCAACACCTGCTTCGCGCTGCTGTTCCTGGAGCGCGCCACCGAAACGGGCCGC
>JAJDES010000173.1 GCA_029259675.1 Planctomycetota bacterium | reverse complement strand
GCGCAACGTGATCATGCACGAAACCGGGCCCTCGCTCGGTCTTGCCCACGTTTGCTCGAACAACTCCAGCCAGCTCATGGAGCCCTTTGCCACCACGAGTTTCGACGGTCCCCAGCACGACGACCTGCGCGCCGTCCAACGCAACCACGGCGACCCCTTCGAACCGAACAACTCCTCGGGCGCGGCCTATGACCTGGGACTGATTGCCCCGGGAACGACAGTCGATCCCACCTCAATCCCCACCCCGGGCATCAGCAGTTCGCGATTGGCCAGTATCGACGCCAATGGTGAGTCCGACTGGTTCAAATTCACGGTCGCAGGCCCGTCACTTGCGACGGCCCAAGTTCGCCCCTTCGGCAAGACCTACGATTCCTCGACGCAGAACAGCAACGGTTCCTGCAACAGCAACAACAATATCGACAGCCTTAGTTTCTTTGACCTGCGCGTGCAAATCCGAGACACCAACGGAAGCACGATCCTCGGTGACGAAGATTCGACAGGTTTGGGAGAAATTGAGAACCTCAACAGCGTGCTGCTGCCCGCGGGCGGCACATACTTCGTGCGCGTCACGGAGCAAAACTCCGGTGGTCAGACACAGCTGTACCGCTTGCAGCTGTCGATTGAGCAAACAATTGTTTGCGTCAATGACGGTCAATGCAACGACGGACTCTTCTGCAACGGTGTGGAAACCTGCGACATCGGCGGCGGCGTCTGCATCTCGGCCGGCGACCCCTGCCCCGGACAGCTTTGCGATGATGTCAATGACATCTGTGTCGACTGCCTCGGTGACAATGACTGCGACGATGGCGACGTTTGCACGCCGCCCGAAATTTGCGTCAGCGGCGATTGCCAACCGGCCGGCTTCTTCGACGATTGCAACATGAACGGCATTCCCGATGAGTGCGACCTCGCCGAAGGCTTCGCCTTCGACTGCAACGCCAACGGCATCCCGGACAGCTGCGACATCGATTCGGCCTTCAGCCTCGATTGCAACACGAACGGCATTCCGGACGATTGCGACATCGACAGCGGCTTCAGTGGCGATTGCAACCTGAACGACATTCCCGATGACTGCGAAGCCGTCAGCGATTGCAACGACAACAACACGGATGACTCGTGCGACATCATCGAAGGCACCAGCGACGACTTCAATAACAACTTGATCCCCGACGAGTGCGAGCCGCAGGTGATCTTCTACGTCGACGATGATGCCGCCAACGATCCCGGCAACGGCGATACCGCAGTCAGCGATCCGCTCGAAGACGGCACGGTCAACCACCCCTTTGATGCCATTCAAGAGGCGATTGATCAGGCCAAAACCGGCGATGCGGTCCTGCTTCGCGCCGGCACCTATACGGGAGTTGGCAACCGCTCGATTGAATTCGACGGTCGCGGCATTCAACTGGTCTCCGAACTTGGTCCCCAAGTGACGACGATCGATTGCCAAGGCAATGCACGCGCCTTCAACTTCGACGATGACGAAGGCAACAACGCCATCGTTCGCGGTCTGACAATCACGGGAGCTACTGGGACAGCGATCCTCATCAATGAGGCCTGTCCGACCATTGACAACTGCATCATTCGCGACAATTCGACCTCGGCTTCAGGTGGAGCCTTCGCCATCCTCAACAGCAATACGGCACCGCTTACCGAGCTGCGCAACAGCATCGTGAGCGGCAACTCAGCTACGGTATCCGGTGGTGCGATTTCGCTCCTCAACAGCGCAATCAACATTTCCGGTTCAACCTTGGTTGACAACAGCGCCAATTCCGGCGGTGCCCTTACTGGAACCCTTCCGGGGCTCTCCACGATCCGGAACTCGATCCTCTGGGACAACTCCGCTACTACGGGCGACAACATCACAGTAGGTTTCGAGAGTTCCGTCTCGATTGCGTTCAGCGACGTGGACGGAGGTGACAGCGCCGGCAGCATCTCAGTGGGAGTCGGTTCGACATCCTTCTACGATTCTTCCAACATCAATTTGGACCCGGACTTCACCAACGCCGGTGCCGGTGACTACAGCCTGCTGGCCACGTCTCCCTGCATCGACGAGGGTGACCCGAGCTATGTCAGCCTTGATAACGAAGGAGACTTCCTGAACAACCCGCGCGTCATGGACGGGCAGATTGATATGGGAGCCGATGAAACGCACGACGGCATGATCTTGAGTCAGCCCTCGCCGCTCTTGGTGGCTTTCAAAGGCACCTACTTCGTTTCCAACGTGACGCCCTTCGAGTTCATCGCAACTCTGGTCGGATTCACGCCTGGCAACTTGCCCGTCGTCGGCTGCGCCATGGACCCCTTGGTCATCTCGGACTTCCTGCCTAACTTCATCAAAATCAACATTGGTGATGCCAACGGCAACAGCTTCGTCAAGTACTTGACGGCACCCAATGCCACGGGAGTCGAAGTGCTCTTCCAGGCCCTTGAGGTCGGCGGCAACTGCAACGTCAGCCCGATCATCTCGGTCATCCTGCCGTAGTCCACGCGAGATAAAGTCAGGGGCAAGCAAGCTTCTGGCTCAATCAACAAGCCCCCTTTCCCCCGCGCGGGTGAAGGGGGCTTTTTCGTGGCCACACCCAAAATGCATCGGCCCCTGCCCCCGCCACCGATTGAGATGCGCATTCGGTCAAGGCATCTGCCTGGCGCGAGTGATCTGCGCGAGTGATCTGCGCTGCTGTTTGGCGAGACTGTGCAGCCCGACTGGTCAGCGAATCTGTTTGGCGCGAGAGCTTGGGGCGTGGGATGTGCGCAGGAATCGCCCCAAACAGACGGGGCTACAGATCCAAGCATCGGCGCCACAAACGGAGGCTCTGAATTCTCGATCCCTGGCCCTTGCGACTGGCGCGGCGTTGGAACTAGCGGCTGCGGGCTTCGCGCGTGGTTAGCTTGCGCACCATGTAACTGAAGGGCACGACCAAGCGGCTCTGGCCCGGATGGTCCAACTCCAAAACGATGAACGACCGAACGCTGCCCTCTTCCGTGGGCGCCATAAGGGTCAGGCTGACATCCCAGGCATCGGGAGCACCGCCCTCATCGCTCCCCTCTTCCCAGACGGGCTCGATCAAAAACTCGGCCTTGTCGCGCAAGGGGCAATCCTCCGTCAAGCTGGCGTTCGGCTTGCCCAGAGCGGACGACTCATCTCGATTCACGATGCGCAAGGTGCGCGTGGCCAACTTGCCGGGCTGAATGATGCCCACATACAACTGCGCGGGATTGGCAACGACAAGCCCTTCCACCTCAGCGATCAGGTAGAAATTGAGCTTGTGAAACTCGGGGTCGGCAGCGGAGTCCGGCTCCGACTGGGCTTTGGGCTGGTCGCTGATGAATTGAATCGGATAGGGCCGGCTGGACGAAGGCTCCAAATCGGGGCCGAGTTCAAAACTTGCTTTCCAGCGTGCGGCAAGACCCGCCTCGTCGGGATCGACCGGCTCCAAATCGACTTTCAATTGCGGCGGCAGCATGGCGTCCTGAACATTAAGTTGAAAGCGTTCCACCAGGTTGCTGGCAATTTCAAACTCGCCGCGGCGCACGTCATTGGTAAACAATTGCCCCAAGTCCATGCTGGTTTGAGGCGTGCCATCAATCTCCGCCCGAAAGAATTGCTGCACAAGCGCGCGCAGATCAATTCGTACGGGCCCGACCGGATCGCCCGTAAGCAAGTACACCATCGATTGAAATTCGCCGTGCTTGCCCGTTGTGTCGATGGATGTTCGCAGTCGCAAGCGCGTGCCTGGCTCCAGCACTTGACCTGGCGAATAGGGCTGGCTCCCCTCTTCCCCAAGCACTTCCAATGCGGCTCCTGTGCAACCGCAGCTTTTTTGGACAGAGGCGACGACCGCAGGCTTGGGACCCGGCACCAAGAGTTCAAATTCAGCGTGAACCACGCTGCCGTCCAGTAGCGTTCCAAAATGCCGAAAGGCGTCACCCTCGACCTGGATCGCGCCCGTAGCTGCTCGGGCATCCTCTTGCGGTAGCTCGACCTCGCTCGAATTCGCCTCGACTGCCGAATGGTTCGGCACCGGCGCTTGCGCCTCTACTACTTGCGGAGCCGTTTCCATGCCGCCCGGAGTGACAGACGCAGAATCCACAACCGCGTCCTGGCCGCTTTCGCTGCTGTCTGAGGAGGGGTTGCACGACCCGAGCCCCGCTGCGGCCAAACCCATGGCCATCTGACAGAACACCAAAGAAGCCTTGCGGAAAGCGGGGAATTGAATCTGCATACGAAATGGGGACTTTGGATCCAGGCGCTCGGGCGCGGGCGCAATGAATGGAATTGGACCGATTGGCCCGTAGCCACTTGGGTTCAGGGGCGACAAACGCCGTTGAAACGCAGCACCAAGGGCGAATAGTCGGGGTTTGGAACCTCAATCATGACCTGGCCCCGAAAATCGCCGGCGGCATTGTCGGGCAAGCCATCCACTTGGAGTTGAATGTCCCATGCGTTCGGCAAGCTGGGAACGGGTTCGACAACCGCTCGGAAATACTCGGCGAAGGGCAATTCTTCGCCATCGAATCCTTCGATGCGCACAATCGGCAACTCCAGCTCGAATTTTTCGTCGTAGGAATTCATACGCACGTTGCGCGAAGCGAGAGCACCCGGCTTCAAATAACCGAAAAAGATCTGGGAAGTCGATAGTTGATAGAGCGGCAGCACTTCAATCTGAGCCCAAACGACGGCTCCCGGCCCAGCGGCCGCTGCGGCTCCGTCGCCGGCCACTTCCGGATTCATCTGCGCGCCATCCTGCGCGCTCCAATCTCCGGGGATGTCGGCTCGGTCACTGCGCAACTCGAGCTTGAGCCCGTGATTGCCCACGGGTAGTTCGGGCTCGGCGATCAAAGTCAACTTCCAGCGCGTTGAGCGACCGTCTCCATCGGGATCGACCG
>JAJDES010000172.1 GCA_029259675.1 Planctomycetota bacterium | reverse complement strand
CGTTCAAGCTGTACCGCCGTTGGAAGCCCAAGGACCGATTCGAATTGAGGGTCCGGGGGCTTCGCGCTTCGGTGGACCCCTCCAGCTCGCTAGGCTCAGCCGCATGACGGACAGCTACTCAGGGGGGGAGGGCAGCTCGGGGGAGCGCCAATCGGTCCGCTTGGAATCCGAGCGCCCCGCCTGGCCGTCGATGCTGATGATCATGCTCCTGGTGGCTGCCGCCGCGGCCTTGCCCAGCTTTCGAGAGCTCGATTCGGCCCTGATTTCGGACGATGGGGCCGCTCTGGGCTACGTTCAGCGCGAGGGAGCGGGGGCCGACTGGTTTCAGCCCCAGTACGACCTGCGCAGCGTGCGCTTTTGGCGCCCCATGGTCACCTTGAGTTTGGGCCTCCAGGAAGCGCACTCCGGCGTCCGCCCGTTGCCCCTCAAGCTCTTCAATTTGCTAGGGCACATGCTGGCGGCCTGCATGGTGGCTGCCATTGCCCGGCGACTGGGTGCGACTCCACCTGGAATCCTGCTTGCGGGCCTGGCAGCGGCTTTTTTTCCCTATCAAGGCGGCAATGTCCTGTGGGTGGTGGGCCGGGTGGATTCCGGCTGCCTGCCACTTTTGCTCGGAGCCGTTCTGTTGGGCATGTCGGAGCGCACCAGCTGGAGAATGCTGGGCCTGGTCCCGGCCTTTTTGGCCTTGGCCACCAAGGAGATTGCTTTTGCTCTGGTGCCCTGGATCGCCGTTTTGAACTGGGGCCGGGGTATCACTATGGGCCGTAGCCTGCTGCGCACAGCTCCCTTCGCGCTGTTGATGCTGCTGGTGCTCATCTGGCGCCGGCTTGCGCTTGGGGTTTGGATCGGCGGCTACCCCATCCAAGCAATTCCAGCGGACGGAGCTTGGGTCGATCGACTCGGCTTGCCGGCGGGTATTGGCGCGGTCCTGGGCTGGCCCCTGCTCTTTTGGGGCCTGGGTTTGTCGGCCCTGTTCATTTTCCGTGCCCTTAGGCAAAGGGAAATACTTCGGCCGAGCTTGGCGGCGGCGCTGGCCTCCCTCGCCGCGTTGTTGCCGCTGGCGCATCTCTTCTTGTCACCGGAAGTGGGCCAAGAACACCTGCGAACATTCTGGTTGGCGGACTGTGGTTTGATACTTGGAATTTCCATGTTGGTCGGCAATCGAACCCAATGGGGATGGATGGCCCCGTCGCAGCAACCTTCGCACCGGGGAGTCAGCACAGTCGGGCACACCTTGGTTCTCTGTACTGTCGCCACATTTGTGTTTGTGCGTGCGAATTCCGCGCAGGAGGACGTCATGCAATGGAGCCGGGCGGCGGATGCGGCCGGTGAAACGGTCGCGGCCCTATCGGCCTCCGTGTCGGGTGGGGAAGTGCGCGCTGAGCCCGTCATGGCTACGGGCATCCCACGGACCC
This sequence comes from Planctomycetota bacterium, assembly GCA_029259675.1. Classification (GTDB taxonomy): domain Bacteria; phylum Planctomycetota; class UBA1135; order UBA1135; genus JAJDES01. Next base: position 13,098 of record JAJDES010000172.1, on the reverse strand, counting down.
TAAACGGAGCTTATGTTTTGCAGTGGGGCGTTGCCGATCGCTTCCGCGCGCCGTTTCCGCAAACCAGTCGGCCGATCTGGCCCTGGCGCCCGCTTTTCACGGGCGGCGCACAGGACGAACGCTTTGCGGCTTGGCCCGCCACGGACGCGTGCTTTCGCCCATTTGATTCCGAGCCGTCAGTACCGCTCTTAACTGCAACGCGCGCATCGGCGGGCAAGACAAGCGAGCTCGAAGTTGAGCCCGGGACGGGGTCTAGGCTTTCGTTGTCCGTGGACCAGTCCCTGCTGCTTGCACCAGGTCAAGCGGATCCGTCCGCACGCTTGTTGTTGCGCGCATCGGAGGAAGTGCACGCATGGGAACTCTTGCTCATAAGCGAGCTGGGCTACCAGGTTGCACACTTGCCGGCAGCCGGCGGGAGGCAATTGGAAATTAGCTTGCGCGACGCACTCATGAGTGCCGGCCGAGTTCCGCTGTGGATGGCCCTGGCCCAGGCGGCTGACTTCGGAGCCGGAGAAGCCTATTTGGAATTTCGCGCTCTCGATGCGAAGCGGGAGCTGATCTTCGTTTCGCAATGGATCGGCCTGACGTGGTCAGCGGAGCTGCGCGATGTTATTTACCCCCTGGAAGGCAAGTAGCGAAAGCAACTAGCGACTCGAAGTCAGGGGCGGCGCTTGCTCACTCCAGCTTCAGGGTGCCGTTGTAAATTTCGCTGATTTCTTTGGTGCGGTCGAAGTAGCCGTTGCGATTGTCATCGCGCCAAATCTCCAATTGGAGGCTGGTTTCGGGCTTGAGCTGGTCAATAAAAAGCGCCAGGTCGAACGAGTTTTGGGCGTATAGGGCATCGCCGGTTTCCGCCGTGACAATGTTGATCAGGTCGCCCGGTTGCAAGCCCAAGCTGTGAGCGGGGCCCTCCGGACGCGTGCCAATGACGCGCAATCGCTCAATCCTGTAGATACCGACGCGGGTTCGGATCTGCTCTACGGTCAAACCCATGCGATCGAACAGCAAACCGCTGACGCGATCCCAGCCGACCATCGAAACATCGATGCGCTGCCCCTTGCGCCGGAAGCTCATGGCGGAGGGCTCGCCGGGGCTGAGGGCTAAGCGTTTGTAGCGATAGTCGTCACTGCCCAAGATGTCTTGGCCCGCCAAACTGCTCAGTCTGTCGCCGACTTGAATCCCAGCCTCGGCGGCGGGGCTGCCCGAGGTCACGCTCACGACGCGCAGGTCTTCCAGGTCGAGTTTGAATCCGAACCATGCGCGGGCCAAGGCGGGCGACAGCAAGTGCTCGTTCAGCACCTTGCGCACGCGGTCCACGGGGATGGCATAGCCGATGTTTTCGGCCTGCGCATTGACGACGGTGTTGATGCCGATCAACTCGCCATTGATATTGAGCAGCGGACCGCCGGAATTGCCGAAGTTGATCGAAGCGTCGGTTTGAATCAGGTTGCTGAACAACAATTGCCGGCCGGTGGCCGCCTTGACGCCGATGTCGCGATGCAGGCCCGAAATGATGCCGGTGCTGACTGTGTGGGTTTGGCCGTAGGGATTGCCGATTGCGACCACCCGCTCGCCGATCATCAAATCGGAGCTGGTGCCCATGCGCACCTTGTCGAAGGGTTCTTCGCCGGTGATTTTGAGCAGGGCCAGATCCTCCTGTGGGAAGAAAGAGATGACCTCGGCCGGATAGATGCGGCCCTCGTCGTACTTGGGGTCGAATGAAACCCGCAGGCTGCCCTCATCGGCGCCTTCAATTACGTGGTAATTGGTTACCAAGTACCCATTCTCATTCACGACAACCCCGGAGCCGGAACCGCCTTGGGTGACCTCCTTGGGAGGTTGAAAAAAGTTGCCGGGCACCGTCCGGGTTTGGCTGGTGGTGATATAGACCACGCTGGGAGCGGCTTTCTGAACCACGCGCACAACCGGAGTGACTCGATTGTGGAGCAAATCGAGGTCCTGGGCCGGGGTGTTCGCTAATTGGAAGGCGAGAGCTGCTGAGAGTGTGAGCATCATGGACTGTCTTCGGAGCTGGGACGATGGCAGTGGGTACGCGGGACGGTAATGCCTGTGAGGGGCCTTCGCCTAGCTCTTGCGCCTGGTACTGGATCCCATGTACGAGCCGAGTTCGAGTTGTTGTCACAATAAACCGCAGTGCGGGGCTGTGATCGCCTTTGCGGGAGGGGGGGCCAAGCGTCTCCACAACTCGGAATCCGGGCCTACTTTGGCAACGCAAGGGAGCCGCGAACATCTGCTCGGTACAGGCCGAGCTGGGATGTTGAAGGGGCGCTCGAATTCCGGCTGCTTTGCGCGCGAGAAAGGACCCGCGTTGGGAGCTTCCCTGAAGCTCTCTGCCGGCGACTAGCTACGCACTGCCAGCGACTAGCTAGGCACTGCCGGCGCCAAGCTATGCAGCCCAAATCCCGGAGGGGCGGCCACCCATGCGCCGACTTGATCTGCCGTTGGCGTTCGGCCGAGGGTCCCGGATGTATCGGGCCGCTCGCCGAGCTGTTCAAGGGCCGCCCTTTGGGCGGTCCAGTGGGCGGCTCATCAGGCCACGCACCCGGACGGCTCGCGCGGTCACGGATGGGGCACAAATGGTGGGCCATAGTGGATTCGAACCACTGACCTCTACGATGTCAACGTAGCGCTCTAACCAACTGAGCTAATGGCCCCGAGTCCCTCGGCAACGCCATGCGCCGCTTTTGGGGCGCGGAGAATAGCAAAGCAAACGCTCGCTGTGAAAGCAGAGTTTGCTGGCAATCGATGACCCGATCGTGCGCCGGCGGTCGCATTTTGGCCCCGGGCGATGGGTCCCCGGCATTGAGTGGACCGGCTTCATTCCAAGCGGCGATCAAGCGCTCTGGGGTGCAGCTTCGAAGCGACGACAAGCGTCAAGTCCGGACCGTGGGTGACTGCCGCGGGTGCCAGGTGGCGCAGCGCAGGGAGACGGGCTGATGAATGCTCGGAGGCTCGCTCCTCGGGGACGGCACGGCCTTGGGCGCGTTCCAGGCTCCATTCCAACGCGTCGGCCCGCCCCGACCCCAGACCGGGCGCAGTTCGGGCCGGCTCCAGATTGAACCTTTGTCAAGCGGCTAAGGGCTGTATCCGATCCCTGAATCAGGCACCAATCGGGAAGAGCTTGCGGGTTCAGAGATTGGGGGTCAGCATGGAGACGCGGGTTGCTCGTGGAGCCCGTATCGCACGCCGTTGCCATTCGAATTCTGCGGCAACTTCAGCAAACAGAACGCAACAGGGAGACACTTCGAGCTCATGGGTGAAGCGCATTCCGACTTGAGAATCAGCTTGGTTCAAATGCCTAGATGGGAGATTCGCACTCCGCCCTTCGCCATTGCGCTATTGACCAGCATCCTGCGCCGCGAAGGCTACACAGTCTTTCCGAAGGATTACGACATTGATTTTTATCGCAATGTAAACGAATCCGATCGGTGGGCTTGGACCGGTGAGAATCCTGTTGATTGGGGCAACCCCGCTGCCTTCAACGAAGTGGTGCTGCGCTACGATCACCTGTTCGAGGCGACGGTGGATGACATCCTGGCCGATGAGCCCGATGTGGTCGGGTTCTCAGTCAAGGTCTGGTCCTTGGAGTTTTCGCGGGAAGTAGCCAAGCGATTGAAAGCCCGGCGGCCGCAGCTCTACATCATTTTCGGCGGGCCCGAAATGAACAAGGGGCCCGAGCATCACCTGGATGGCCATCCCGAAGTGGACGCCATTTGTCGCCAGGAAGGCGACATCTCATTTCCCTCGTTCTTGAACACTTACGTTGCGAACGGGCGCAAGCCGGGGCACGAGCCCGGCTTCGCCTACCGTGGCGGTGACGGCGAGGTTGTTGACTGCGGCTTGATTCCAGGTCCGCCGCAGGTTGCAGATATTCCCTTTGCCGACTATTCCGATTTCGATTTCGAAAAATACACCGAGCCGGACTTAGTCAATCTCGTGCTCAGTCGCGGCTGCATTTTCCGTTGCACCTTTTGCTCGGAAGCTCCGGCCTTCCTCAAATTTAGAAGTTATGCGGCCGATCGGATTCTGAAGGAAGTGGATCACATTCTGGCCACCACTAACATTCGCAAGCCGCTGCGCGTCGATTTCAATGACTCCCTGCTCAACGGAGATCTGAAAGCGTTGGAGGGCTTGGCCGACGGTTTGCTGGAGCGCGAAGGGGAGCCGTTCCGTTGGGGCGGCATGATGGCCTTGCGCAAACAAATGAGCGACGAGCTGGTGCAAAAGATTTCGAAAGCCGGCTGCAAATCCATTTTCGTCGGCATGGAGTCGGGTAGCCCCAAAATCATACGCCTGATGAAAAAGGGCCACGATGTACCGACATCGATTCGCTTAACCAAAGCGATGGGTGCTGCGGGCATCAATGTGACCGTTTCCATCGTTTGCGGTTACCCCGGCGAGGGCGAGAAGGAGTTTTATGAAACCTTGAACGTGCTGCGCCAAATCGCGCCCCACGTAAACAGCGTCATGTTGCACCTCTTGAGCCTTTCAACCGGTTCCATCATGACCGACCGCCCCGACAGCTTTGATGTCGATGTCTCGACAATTCACGGAGCCGAATCATGGGATTGGGTTACCAATGACGGAGAGAATACGCCGGAGCTAAGGCTAAACCGACTGACGACCTTGCAGCACATGTTGCACGGCAAGGTGGTCGATTTCGGTGGGCCGCTCGATCGGCAAGAGGGTCGCTACAATGCCTATTCCGTTTTGGCGGAACGGGAGGAGCAGCAAAAAGCCAACTTCAAAGCCATGGTCGCCAACCTTTGGGTGGAAAGTGTGCTGGAGCAGGGCGACGTGGGCACGGTCGATAGATGCATTCGAGTCGAAGCCGGTCCACAAAACGGGCAGCAAATCGGGCTTCAGGGTTGGGCCAAGGAACCGGACTCGCAACATCCGGCCAAGAATGTCGTTGTCATCGACGGCAAGGGCAAGGTTTTGGGGCACGCTTTCGTGGATCGCAACCGGGACGACATCGCGCGCTCCGTTGGAAATCAAAGCGAGCTGAAATTTGGTTGGGAAATGGTCCTGGAGCAAGCTGCTTTGGATAGCAGCCCCGGTCCCATTCGCGTTTGTGTTTACTTGCCCGAAAGCAACAGGGCGATTCCCCTGGCCGGTAATGAGCAAGTGCAAAACGAGATCGCCCGCGAGCAACCGGATCAGGCCTCCATTAACTAGAACGTCAGTGCATGCCTAGCTCAGCGCCTAAGTTCGCAGGAGCATTCCTTCTAGCGGGCCTTTCCCCTTCGTGTGGGACCAGGGTTGCTGCGCCTTAGAACTTGGGTCCCGCCACCAGGAAGATGCGGCCGGTTTGCGCTCCGCGAACGGCGCTCCAAGCTGAAGTAAGTAGGAAATCAACGGCCCCGTCACCATCCACATCGCCTATGCCGGCCGCGTCGAAACCGAGCGTGTCGCCGGCTTGTCGAGATGTCCAAGTTTGCAGCAAACTGCCGTCCGATCCGGAGTGCACATAAACTCGGCCCGCGGCCTTGGCAACGCTCGCATGCTGCCAAGCGCCGACAATCATGTCCGCATGTCCGTCAGCGTTGACGTCTCCGCAAACGGCTGAAGACGTTCCAAAGCCTTCGCTGACACGATGCCCGTCAATGCTCAGTAATTTTTTTCCGGTGGCAGAGGAGTAAGCGTAAACGCGACCGGCATTGGGGCCCGCAGCGCTGTGGTTGAAATCGGACGCGTAGACGTCGGATGCACCGTCACCATCGACGTCTCCGAGCATGGAGACGAAGTAGTAGCCCAGGTTCGCGGAACCGGTTTCGGGCTCGATAGCGAATAGGAATTCAGCCCCGTCCTTGTTGCAGCGATAAACGAGGACTCGCCCGCCGCCCTTGGAACCCGCTGCACCGACGGCAAGCAGTCGCTCTCCGCCTTGCTGGGTCGCGTGGGCCGCGCTCCCGAACTGATCGCCGGCGTTGGCGCCAGGGATCTGAAAGAGGATCGACCGACTCTTGCTTGAGTAAACGTAAAGGCAGCCCGCATCTTTGCCCCCGGCGTCGGCTTTGGTTGCGCCGACGATGAGCTCACCGCGTCCGTCCCCGTCCAAATCTTCGCTGCCACAAATGCTGGTTCCAAAGCCATCAGCGGCCTCATCGGCACTCGCACGCACAATCAGCGATCCGTCGCGACCGGAATGAACTTGTGCAAAGCCGGGTTGCTGCCCCGAACCCGGCGCGCCGGCGAGAATGTCAGGCGTACCGTCTCCGTCAAAATCCGTATGGCCGGCCAGGGACGCTCCCAAACGCATGCCCGCTTGGCCGTCTATTTTGAAGAGTAGCTTTCCGCGCTTGCTCGAGTACACGTAAACGCGTCCGGCATTGGGTGCGAGCCCGGAATGCGTGGGGGCGCTTGTTGCAAAGTCCATGACGCCATCTCCGTCCAGATCGCCGAGGTTGCGAACAACCCAACCGAATTGATCGCCGCTGGCTTCACCAATGAACGTGTGCAGCACGCGTGGTTTTTCGACAAAGGCTTGACTGCCCTCGAGCATGGGCGGCAGCAACGCGCCAAAGCGTGGATCGCTACGTATGGAATCGAGGTCCGTGTCGGTGGCGAGCAGCGGACCATCTGCAAAGCCCGCGGCCACGGCTCTTGTCAGCCACGAAAAAGACAAGTCGGTTTCGCCAATCAATGCAGCCATGCAGCCGGCGCTGTAAGCCGCGCCCGAAGTGAGTTTGGGAGTCGAGCTCGCCTTTTCAAAGGCCGGCAGTGCTTCGCCGTAGCGCTTCTGTCCGTAAAGGGCATGACCCAACAACATCCAAGCCGGTCCGCTGTTCGGCGCGCTTTGCAACAATTCGCGCAGGGCTTGCTCACCCTCGGAGAACTTGCCGGCGCGAACCAGAGCGTTGCATGATTGCAGCTGTTGGGCCTGCGGGCTTTGCAGCGGAGTCGTCCAAGCGGCGATCAAGAGCAGCAGGAGAGCTTGCATTGGATTGCGCCACGTGAGTAGCGGCCAAGGTGTGTTGGAAGCGTCGCGACGCCTGTGCGCCGACAATGCACCTTAGCTGCGAGCGGAAAACCTCTTGGGTACAGAAGCTTGTAAGAATTGCTCAGGGCACTAGCCCCCAGGGTTCATCCCGGCAGGAATTCCCTATTGAGCGCACCCTTCAAGCTTCTTTTCTCGCTCCTTACACGGCGCAAGGCGCCGCCCGCAATGCGACAACTACGCGCAGCTGAGCCCGCGATCACAACCCGTTTGGAGCCTCAAGCCCGCGCGAGAACCTTGCCCTGGGAGCCGCCCTTTTGCCAAGCGCGTTGAATGCGCAAATGCGGGTCGCGACTGTCGCGCCCGCGTACGGCATTTTCGAAGCTTTGCGCCACGTTCGCGCCCACTTCAAAGGTGGCATCGTGGGCTTGCAAGCGAATCGCACCCACTTCGCGACCTTCAATTCCTCCACGGCGACAAATGTGAGCGAGGATGCGCTTGGGGGTGGCTCCTGCGGCAAAACCCCAATTGATGTGAAAGCTGGTGTTGTCGCTAAAGCGAGCGCGATCCTGACCGCCGCTTTGCCGATGATCGGATTGACGGTGATCGGGACGACCCTTGCCGCCCTGATAGCCACCACCTTGGTAGCCACTGCGCTGATAGCCGGCTCCCTGGTGGCTGCCGGCTCCCTTGTAATTGCCTCGGCCTTGGTTGCGTCCGTTGTTTCGCTCCTGGCCTCGGTAGTTTCCACGCGCTTCGGATTCGACGGGGGCCGTACCCAATTCGCGCGGCTGGGGTCCGCCGCGCGGCCTGTGAAGCTCGAGCATCGCAGCCAAGACCTGTGCAGGTTCCTTGCCCTCCAGCAATCGCTCAGCCTCGGAGACGCGCTCGGCACTGGGTTCCGGCGCTTTGTCGAGGGCCGCCCAGGTCGCCTTGCGCGCGCGCTTGGCGAGCATCTTGGAGATCTTTTCGGGTTTGGGTACCGGTAGCCACTGCGCTTGAACGCCGGCTTCCGATAGGAAGCGACGCACGCGGGTTTCCTTGCGCGGTTGAACGAGCAGGATGCTGCGGCCCTTGCGGCCGGCGCGACCCGTGCGCCCGCTGCGGTGCGTGTAAATCTCCGCATCTAGCCCGGGGGCGGCGTGAATCACGGTCGAAACGTCGGGCAAGTCCAAGCCTCTTGAGGCCACGTCGGTGGCCACGAGAATCGAAACCCTGCCGTTCTTGAAGGCCTCGAGTGTGCGTGTGCGCTGGGCTTGCACCAGCTCGCCACTCAGGGGCTGAGCGGAGAACCCGTCGCGGCTCAGCATTTCGGCCAACTCGGCACAGCCGGCGCGTGTGTTGACGAAAACCAGGGTGCGATCGCCGCCGGCAAGGAGCAACAGGTTGACCAAGGCTGCGTAGCGATCGCGTTCGGATACTCGATAGGCCTGGTGTTCGATATCCTCGTTGGCGACGCCCAACTGCGTACCTTCAACGTGGACGGGGTTGACTTGATAGCGCTCGGCGAGGCGCAGGATTCCGGTCGGGAAGGTCGCCGAGACGAGGTGCGTGCGACGCTCCTTGGGCGTCGATTCCAAAATGGCTTCCAAGTCCTCGCGGAAGCCCATGTCCAGCATTTGGTCGGCTTCGTCGAGCACCAATTGCTTGATGTCGCCAAGGCCCAAGGCGCCGCTGCGCAGGTGGTCCAATAGTCGGCCGGGGGTACCTACCACGACGCGCGGATGGCGCGCCAAGCGTTGGCGCTCAAAGCCGGTGGACGTACCACCGGTGACGCATTCAAGCGTGATCGAGGGAACGTCCGCGTAAAGCCAATCCAATTCGCTGCGGACCTGGGCCGCCAATTCGCGGGTAGGGACGATCACCAGCACCACGGGTCCGCGCACGGAGGCGGCCTGCGGGTCGAGCAGGCTGGTTGCCGCAATCAAACCCAGGGCCACGGTCTTGCCGGAACCGGTCTGGGAGGAGATTTGCAGGTCTTTGTCCTCCCCAAGGGTATTGAGGGCGGCTTCCTGCACGGCGGAAAGCTGCGTGAAACCACGTCGCTCGACTGCTGCGCGCAGGGGCTCGGGTACGCGATCGAGATAGTCTGTGGTCACGGTTCTAAGGGGCTGGGGAGGGGATTTGCGGACAATTGGGCGAAAGACCCTAGTCATCCAAGCTGCCGGGCGCAATGACAGACTCGCCTAGTGGGCCATAAACCACCATTTTGGGGCCAAAAAGCCGCAAATGGGCCCAGGCCGGGACGATTTCCAGCAGGGACCCAAGTTCGCGTCCAGAGCCGGCAATTGGAGTCGGCGGGGTGTGTTGCCCGCACGACAGCTAGGGCTGAGACGCCGATCCTGTGGATTACCGAGAGCAACTGAGGTCCCCGGGGCTCACCGGCTGGTCGGCATAGGAGCTAAGCCTGTGCAGGAGCCATACCAGCTCAGGAGCCAAAGCAATCGGGCAGTAAATTATTCACCGCGCAATGTGGGGGGATGCTTCGTTCGAGCCAAGTGGTGCGGCCCATACCGCCGCATTTTGGCAATAGCGGCGTCAATGGGCATACGCCGGCAAAATAGCGCTCTATCGGCCGAGTCGCATAGGAATAAATAATTACACAGCTAAGCACGGGATCGGGGACGCGATCGTCAACGGAATGAACTATTGGGTTGAGCAATGAGACGACATTCTCAATCCGAAAAGCCTTTCCTAGCGCGCGCAGCTTTAGCATGTATTAGAATTAGGACTGTGCGGACAATAGTGTATAGCCGCGCGCGCTCGTCACCGTTTTTTTGCATGCAGCAATGCACGAAATCAGTTCGAAAGCCGCCCTTAGCAGGCGAGCTTCTGTAGGCCTCCATTTTGCCGCCCGATTTGGAATCGATTCGTTCCGGCGCAAAGCTCTGCAAGCTCTTGCGTTGGCAGTCCTGGCGCATGGAGTTTCCGCTCAAAACGTGCTGCTGATTGTCGGCGACGATATCGGCATCGACAAACTTGAAGCCTACGGGTCTCCGAGCCAGTGCGCGCCCACACCCAATCTCGATCAACTTGCCGCGGGCGGTGTGGTATTCCGCAATGCGTGGGCCAGTCCCGTTTGCAGCCCGGCGCGCGCCATGATTCAAACGGGGCGTTACGCTTTTCGCACTCGGGTCGGCACCAATATCCCCTACGGTCCCGAGTTGCCCTTGGATGAGGTGACGATTGCGGAAGCGTTGCAAGCCGGCAGTCCAAGAAGCATCGCCACCGCAGCTTTCGGCAAGTGGCACTTGGGTGGAGATGCCAAGGATGCAGCAGAGGCTCTCAATCCCAATTTGCAGGGCTATGGGCATTTTGCCGGCTACCTTGCGGGAGCCTTTGTCGGGGGAGAGAGTAACCCCGTTGGATACGAGCAATGGCTGGAAACCGTTGACGGGCTTTCCGCCATCAATACCAACTATGCGACGACTGAGAATGTCGATGACGCGTTGGATTGGATTCAGACGCAAACGGCCGATTGGTTTTGCTATTTGTCCTTCAACGCCCCGCACACGCCGTTCCACGCTCCACCGTCCCAATTGCACTCGCAAGCATTGCCGAGTGTGGATCCAAGCTCCGACCCGGTTCCTTTCTATGACGCCATGGTGGAGGCGATGGATCGGGAGATTGGCCGTTTGTTGGATGGATTGGATGCGAATGTGCTCGCAGCGACCACCATCATTTTTGTCTCCGACAACGGCACCGATCACCGAGTGATCCTTCCGCCCTTGGGTGAAACCCATGGCAAGGGGACGCTTTTCAATGGAGGGCTGAGGGTGCCGCTGATCATCAGTGGCCCGAATATTGTGCATCCCGGTCGCGCCGAGGAATCCATGGTCAGCATTGTGGACATCTTTGCGACCGTACTCGACTTGATGGAAGTGGACCCCGCCCGGGCGCTTGGACCCGAACACGTCTCCGATTCCGTGAGCATGGGGCCCTACCTGTTCGCTACGGGTCTGCCCGGGTTGCGCGATACCGTGTTTAGCGAGCATTTCCTGCCCGCTCCAGTCAATGTTGAGTTCCTCGACAACGGACTGAGCGCCCTACTGGAAGAGCAACTTGGATTCGATCCGCTCGAATGCGGCTTCGGTTGTCGCATTCGTGAGGGGCGCGCGATTCGCAATCAAGCCTTTAAGTACATTCGCTACGCAGACGGTGATGAGCAGTTGTATCGCTTGATTAGCGATCCGCAGGAGCAAAACAATCTGCTGAAGCTCAGTTCATTGTCTGCCGTTGCTCAGGAAAATTACAATGCACTTGTACAGGAGTTGGAGCAGCTGCTAAGCGAAGAAGTCGTTCCAGAGACGCAGGTCGTGAATGTCAAGAATTGGCCTTGAGTACGGTGGGCTTATTTCGACGATACGCCGCGATACTTGGGGGTTTCAGCGGAGATAGCAGGCTTAACTCTTGTTGCGCCTTCGCACTATAAAGTCGTTGTCTTCGATTCCGCAGTCGGCTATTGAGGCTGGGTCACAGACTGCTGAATTGCTTGCCCATAAGAGTTTGCTAGTGACGCTACATGACGCAGGCAGCTCAACCTCTCGAATGCAAACCCCTTCGTGGCGTTCAAGTTGGTGATCGAAGCCATCTTCGAAGTGCGGCGGAAGCGAGCGGCTATTCCAAGCGCTCACCCTTGGGTGAATAAGCAACACCATCCACCATCAGCTGGCCTCGAATTCCACGGAAGCTGAAGATTTCGCCGGAGCCTTGTTTGGGGGCGATCGTGTTTTCGGCAGTCGAACTTGCACAGCAACCCTCCGGGCTGCCCGTGGTCAAGAACACGCTACCGTCGCGGAACGACAAAACCGGATGGCTGTCCGAACTACCCGGTGTGAATACGAGCCGCGAGCCCTCCCAATGGACCTGCTCCTTGGGCAGTTTGGGCTGCGAAGTATGGGCTTCCGACGGGGCCCCGAACGGCCGAAAGGTCAGGGGAATCTGTGCTGGGCTGCGCTGAATGAGGTCGGCCTCGATACTGAATTCCGCTCGTACGACGAGAATTTCGACCGGAGCCGAGGGTTGTGCGAGCGATGCAGTAAGCGCCCCGGTCCAATGGATCCCTGGGATGCGATTCCAATTGTTAGATCCTGAGTCGGGTGCCGTCCCGACCACGGTGTCGGGTTGCTGAAAGGGAAGAGGTGCACTCTCAGTCGAGTGCCAAGTGCCCGCTTCCGCAAAGATCTCTCCTGTTGCTGGATCGACATAAACAAAACGATAGAGAGCTCTGCCGGCCTGCGGGCCGATGTGGAAGGTATGCTCCAAGCTGGACGCTGAAGCGATGGATAGGCCTTCCGCGAGCGATGCAAAGGCCTCGACGCGCCAACCGTTGCTAATCGATTCGGGACTGGAGATTGCGATGTAGCCGGGGGGAGTTGTGGTTCCAGTTGTCGGTTGGGTTGACGGAATGGTGGGCGGCAGACTGGGCAATGCTCCCAGGCTCCCCAAACCAGGCCCGGTTCCGATCCCGCCGGCTACCGCATGCGGCAGCGATGAACTGACGTGTGCGGCACTCGTGCCGACGCTAAACGGCGCGGGGGAAATTCGCTGCAGCAACAAATCTCCATTGGCTCCGGGTCCATGGGATTCGAGCCGGATGGTTAGCTTCTTGCCTCCACCCGGTTCCTGGCGCTGGTCGACTTGCATTGACAAGGTCGGTTCTTCGAAGCTTAGGAAGTTGTCGGGCTGGCCGAGCACAAAGCGTCCCTGCTGTACGCCGCTGCTCCAGACAGCACTCATATACAGGAGGTCGTCATCTCCAAGGCCGAAGGCGAGCGGGCCCAGATTGCTGGAGGCAAAACCGACGCTGCCCAAGCGTTCTTTGGATGTCCAGCGAGCTCCGGTTTTGGGCCTTCCGCGCAGCAGGCGGACTCGCGTTCCATAGGCGCCCGGCGCTGAAAGGGTCGGCGCAAGTTGCACCAAGAAAGAACTGGGTACGCGACCATCGGACAGCCCGATGTTGCGGTAGTAGGCATTTCTCTGACCAACATCGAAGAGCGCCGGCCCGCCGTTGGCAACAATCAAGTCGACGCGGCCGTCGTTCACAGCACTGCGCTGGGTCAGTCCATGGGCCATGAGCCGGTTCGAGTAGGTTCCAGTTAGCGCACCCACTTCATAAAAGATCTTTGGAAGGCTCT